>NZ_JBYPZJ010000015.1:0-75460 GCF_057815135.1 Chryseobacterium sp. II3a
GGAGATACCCGGAAACAACTTCTGGCAAGAAGCAGATACCTGCTTTATAAGAGCCGGGAAAAATGGACTCTATCCCAAAGACAGAGAGCCTGCATCCTTTTTACTGAATATCCTGACTTGGAACAAGCTTATCAGCTAACTGATAAACTTAGAAAAATTTATAATCAGAATATTTCAAAATCTATTGCGATGACCAAGTTGGCGCATTGGTTTAAAAACGTCGAAGAGGCAGGATTTAAATCGTTTTCTACATTAAGAAAAACAATAATGAATCATTACAGAGATATTTTAAACTTCTTCGATAAAAGAAGTACGAATGCTTCTGCTGAATCCTTTAATGCCAAGATTAAAAACTTTAGATTACAGCTTAGAGGTGTAAAAGATAAAACTTTCTTTATCTTCAGATTAACCAAACTTTTTGCTTAGCCCCCAGATTTTGTGCTTGATCCAAGAATATTCTTGATTATTTTCTCTAAGCTTATAGATAATTGATAAATGCATAAAAAAACCTCTAAATAAAATTTAGAGGTTTTAAAGAGGTACCTAGCGGATTCGAACCGCTGTAGATGGTGTTGCAGACCACTGCCTAGCCGCTCGGCCAAAGTACCATGTCTTACCATTTTTGAGGTGTGCAAATATAGCTAAATTTCTATATAAACCAAAGTTTTTATGAAATTTCTTTGCTTTTCAGGCTGCCAATTTTGCTTTTAGTCTGTATTTCAGACTTATAATTTTTAGTGTTTATTATTCTTTTTTTCCTGTTATTGTTATGATTGCATTACATTTGGAAAAAATAGGATATTAAAAAGATATTGGCTGGTAAGATTTTTTTAGTTTTAGAATCCGTTCACAAGTAGTTTTAAGGTGGCATTCGTATCAATAACAGCCGTAATTCCGGTGCTGTTAAGCAAGATTTTGCTTGGTTTCAGATTAAATACCTTTCCACTCATCTTTAATCCTTTATAATATTCTTTATTGAATGCCTCTTCAATACTCTTTCTGGATGTTTCCTCCAATTCCTGGGTTGGAATTCCATATTCCTCTTCAATCATCTTCACAATTTTCCCTTGAAATAGGAGAGATGCTGTTTTTTGAAGAATATTCATGGTTTTAAGCTTGAACTTTGTATCAGATAGTACAATCTTTCTTTTGATTTCGTCATACACTGGAATTCCTGAAATAACGGCAGTTCCTTTAATATAGCCATCTGTTTGTGCTTCGATGACAATTCTATTATCTAATCCATACACTCTAATGTCTGTTACTTTTACTTTGGAATCCCTGATGTCAAATTCCTTATTCAAAAAAGTTTTTCTGGCCATATTGCTAGCTTCGGTAAAAGGAATATTAGCGGTCGTCTGTAGTACAAATTTATCTGCAACAGTAGGGGAGAAATTGAAATTACTTGCAGAGGTTACTGTAGGAGAGGCAGAAGGTTTATTTCCTGTAAATGTTTCTGAGAAAATATCAATTCCAAGGGTAGCATTGATTTGATTACCATAGAATTTTAAAGGAGTGATATTAACGCCTACCGGGCTTACCTTCAACCAGGTATTGTATTCTTCTGAAATATTGAATGGCTGGGCAAAAGTATTCCAGGCCATAACAGCATATTGCTGGAAATTAAGCTGGGTAGCCATTTGCTGGTCAATAGTTTTACAGAATTTTTCCTGTTGTTCTCTTAAGCTTTTTTCAACGATAGGAGTGATCGGGATTTGTATTCTTCCATAATCCAGTACTGGTTTGGTTACCCATCGGAATCCATTCGGCTGAGTACTGGTCGTAATAGTCCAGTTGTTTTTAAAAGTAACGGTTGTATTAAAAGACATTACCGTTTCAAAAGTGGTATTCTGGTAAGAATAAACTCCAAGTGTTCCAATTCCTTTCTCTGCCCAGATCTTCAATGGAACTTCAATCAAAAGGTTTTGGCTGGTTCCTCCTACCAAACGGATAGGTCTGGTTTTCCAGACTTTTACTTTAAACTGATCATTATTGTTATCAGTATAAGAATCATCCTGGTAGATGAGATCTTTTACAGAGGCATTCACCATATTACTAAGCTCCGAAAGCGGGATGGTTACCGGCATGGTAATGCTGGATTTAATCTTTGGAAAGTTGTAACTGGCCAATTGATTATCAACACCTGTTTGACCGAAAACATTGATACATACTCCTAAAAATAATATTTTAACGAATTTCAATTTTGTATTTTTTTAATGAAATAAAAATAAGAATTTTAATTTTCTGGTTTAAAGCTTTTTTCCAGTTCTATGCTTGCGCCTTTCATTTCTCCCTCCATAGGTGGTGCTGTTTTGGTGAGTTTAAGCTTGATATAGTCGATTTGTGGAAAACTGTCATGTATTTTCAAAATAATTCTCCCTGTAACATGCTCCAGAAGCTGAGATTTGATCTTCATTTCCTGATGAATAATATCGTTAATATCTGCATAGCTAATAGTATCATTCAGGTTATCAGATTCAGCGGCCTTCCACAAATCGGTATGAAGTTCTGCATTTAAAATATAATAGGTACCAATAATATTTTCTTCGGGTAAAACTCCGTGGTAGGCATATATTTTTACATCTTCAAGATATATCTTACTCATTGCTTTAATTTTTATTAAGCAAAAATCGTTTTAATTCTTTAAAATCAGAATTTATTTCAACAGTTTTTTTCTCCTTTTTCATCAGATCATTTAAGGATTGAGGAATTTTAATTTTTGCCTGAATAGCATTTTCTACTGCATCAGGAAATTTCACAGGATGTGCTGTTCCCAGAATAAATCCTTTTTTACCAGGATTTTCTTTAAGATACTCTTCCAGAGCAGCAAATGCTACAGCACTGTGAGGATCCAAAATATAATGGTCTCTGTTATAAACTTCTGTAATCGTCTGTATTGTCTTTTTATCATCTACAGAATATCCGGAAATTTTATTTTTTAAAGAATCAAATTCATTATTGAAAAGCTGCAGAATTCTGATAAAATTGCTGGGATCTCCTACATCCATAGCATTAGATAAAGTGGCTATCGCTTTTTTTGGATTAAATTTTTTAGTTTTTAAATATTCAGGGACTACATCATTTGCATTGCAGGCAGCAATAAAATGTTCTGCTGGAAGGCCTCGAAGGTGTGCTAAAATTCCTGCGCATATATTCCCGAAATTTCCACTTGGAACGCAAATTACCGGAGCTTTGTTTTCCGTCTGCTGCCATTGTTTTAAAGCCAGCAGATAATAGATCTGTTGTGGAAGCCATCTGGCAATATTGATGGAATTGGCAGATGTCAGAAATAATTGGTTATTGATTTCATCACTGGAGAAGGCTTGTTTGACGAGACTTTGACAATCATCAAAACTGCCATTAACTTCTAATGCATAAATATTTTTTCCTAATGCCGTTAGTTGTTTTTCCTGAACCGGACTTACTCTGCCTTTGGGATAAAGGATCACAACATCAATACCCGGAAGGTCGTAAAATCCATGGGCAACAGCTCCACCAGTATCTCCTGATGTTGCCACTAAAACGGTAATTTTTTTTTGCTGGTTTTCTAAAAAATAAGACAGACACCTGCTCATAAATCCCGCACCAACGTCTTTGAATGCCAGAGTAGGACCATGAAAAAGTTCCAATACTGAAATGTTGTCATTTATTTTTTTCAAAGGAATTTCAAAACTGATGGTTTCTGCAACAATCTTCTGAAGTACTTCTGAATGAATTTCATCTCCGATAAAGTCTTTCATACATTGATAAGCAATTTCCTCATCCGAATATTGAGTAAGATTATGAATGAATTCTTGATCAAATGGTGGAATAGTTTCAGGGAAAAATAACCCTTTTTCTTTACCTTGCCCTTTTATAGTAGCAGTTTTGAAATCAACACTTTCCTGATGGTCTTTTAAATTGTAATATTTCATTTGTTCTTAATCTAGTTTTGTTATTCAATAATTTCAATTCCTACCGGATTTATTTTGGAGACATATACGAAGTTATCTATATTGATTTCATCATATACAACTTTCATCATTTCATCTATTTTTTCTGTGGTTTCCCTTTTTTCTGCCAGCATGAAAATAGATGGCCCTGATCCGGAAATTCCCCCTCCCAAAGCTCCAAGCTGCAGACTTTTTGATTTAATTTCATCAAATCTTGGGATTAAAATACTTCGTATAGGTTCTATAATTACGTCATTCAGGCTTCTGCCGATCAGTGGGAAGTCATTTTTCTGAATACCAGCTACCAGCCCGGCAATGTTTCCCCATTGTTCAACAGCACTTTTTAAGGTGATGTTTTTCTTTAGGATCTGCCTCGAATCTGAAGTTTTAACCTCTACCTGAGGATGTACGGCAGCCACAAATAAATCAGGAGCATTCAATGGAATAATATCAATGGGATTTGTAGATTTCACCAAAGTGATTCCACCATAGATACATGGAGCAATATTGTCAGCATGGCGAACTCCTGAGGCAAGTTCTTCTCCAAACATGGCAAAATGTACCATTTCATCTTTTGACATGATATTTCCTAATACAATATTGGCTCCTAGGGCGGCTCCAGCGGCGCTAGCCGCGCTGGAGCCGAGACCGCTTCCAGGTTTTATATGTTTATAAATAATGACTTCAAAGCCATTTTTTAAGTTATAATATTCCTGAATTTTTAAAAGGACAACACCTGCAACATTTTTAGAAGGTTCTTCGGGAAGTCCAAAAGAATCTTGATGTTTAATAATGATTTCTGATGTCTCCAATAAACGGATTTCCATTTCATCATAAGGTTCATATATTGCCATCCCCAGAATATCAAATCCACACACGAGATTGGCTACAGTAGCCGGAATTTTTAATTTTACTTTTTTCATATTTTTGTTTTTAAATTGAACGGATGATGTCTGCGAAAATCCCACTGGCTGTTACTTCTGCTCCTGCACCAGCTCCTTTGATGACCAATGGCTGCTCAGAATATCTTAAGGTTTTAAAAATGACAATATTATCTTTTCCATATAGATGAAATAAATCACTTCCCGGAGCTACATGCTGTAAGCCTACTTTAGCTTTTCCATCTTTAAATTCAGCAGTATATTTCAGGATTTTGCCTTCTTTTTGAGCATGGTCAAATAAAGATTTAAAGTGATCTTCGTACTCTGTCAGCTTTTCATAGAATTGGTCTACACTGCCTTCCATACAGGCTTCCGGTAAGAAACCTATATTTTTAATCTCTTCAAACTGAAGCGGATACCCAGCTTCTCTGGCAAGGATTAATATTTTTCTGGCAACATCTGTCCCGGAAAGGTCCAACCTTGGATCGGGTTCTGTATATCCTTCTTTCTGGGCCTGGGCTACCACTTCGGAAAAAGTTCTGCTTCCGTCATAAGTATTGAATACAAAGTTTAATGTTCCGCTGAGCACTGCTTCAATGGATGTTATCTGGTCGCCACTTTTGATGAGGTCATTAATGGTCCCTATTACCGGAAGTCCGGCTCCTACATTGGTTTCAAAGTGAAAGCAGCAGTTATGATTTCTGGCGGTATTTTTTAAAATTTTATACTTTTCAAAATCCGAAGAAGCGGCAATTTTATTACAGGCAACAATATTGATGCTTCTTTTCAACAGGCTTTCATAGACATCAGGAACTTCTGAGCTTGCTGTAATGTCTACAAAAACTGAATTTCTTAGATTACGGGATATGATTTCTTCGGCAAATCTTTGTGCTGAGGCTTCAATTCCTGACTCATTCCAGTTGATATATTCTTCTTCGGAAATTCCTTTGTCAGCAAAGATCATTTTACGGCTGTTGGAAAGGCCTGCAACTCTTAAATTGATGAAGTGGTTTTCCTTCAGATATTGATTCTGATTAAAGATTTGCTGGATAAGTTTGGTCCCAACATTTCCTGTTCCGCAGAGGTAGAGGTGAATCTGCTTTATTTCAGATTCAAAGAACTCTTCATGCAGAACATTGACTGCTTTTTTAGCATCTTTTTCAGCAATAACAACACTGATGTTTCTTTCTGAAGAGCCTTGTGCAATGGTTCTTATATTGATTCCGTTATTCCCCAGACATCCAAACATTTTGGCGCTCACACCACTTCTGCTTTTCATGTTTTCTCCTACCAATGCTACAATGGAAAGTCCTTTTTCAATATTGACCGGAGCTACTCTTTTTAGATTAATATCATCTGCAAAGGATGCATTGATTGCATTTTCAGCTGCTGATATATCTTTTTCATGAATCGCTATGGTAATGGAATGCTCGGAAGAACCCTGGGTAATAAGAATAACATTTATTTTTTCCTGACTCAGGCATTGGAAAAGTTTTGCAGAAATACCGGGAATTCCTACCATTCCACTGCCTTCCAGAGTGAGTAGAGCTATATTACCCATATTTGAAACTCCTACTGCAATCTGGTGTTGTTCGTTTTCGGAAGTATTCAGATGATGGGAAACCAATGTTCCTTGTGCCTTTGGATCAAATGTATTTTTAATTTTAAGGTTAATATTTTTGACCATCACGGGTTGAATAGATGGTGGATAAATAACTTTTGCACCAAAATGAGAAAGTTCCATCGCTTCATGATAAGAAATTTCAGCAATAGGTTTAGCATGTGAGGCCAGACGGGGATCTGCAGTCATCATTCCGCTTACATCGGTCCATATCTGAAGTTCTTCAGCGTGAATGGCAGCGGCAATAATAGCAGCAGTGTAATCTGAACCGCCACGACCTAATGTTGTAGTATGGTCTTTTTCGTCACTAGCTATAAAGCCAGGGCCTATCAGAATACGGTTTTGATGATTGTTGAAATAATTTTTAATATTGTTTTCAGTATTATTGAAATCTACTTTTGCATGGGTGAAATTGCTATCAGTTTTGATAAGTTCTGAAACATTCATCCATACACAATCCAATTCTTCATGCTGAAGTCTTGCGGCAATAATGCTGGAAGACAGAAATTCTCCATAGGAAGCAATTTTATCTTTGATTCTTGGAGTAAGCTCACCAAGGACAAAAACTCCGTTGTAGAGATCCTCAAGATCATTGAAATGTTTTTTTACAAAACTTAGCAAAGCACTTTGCTCTAAAACAGGAATAAGTTCTTTGACGAGGTTTAGGTGTTTTTCTTCTGTATTTTTAAGCAGCAGGAGGTAATCTTCATTTTTAACGGAAGCATATTCAGCAGCATTAATAAGAAGATCAGTTACACCATGAAGAGCCGATACAATTACGGCAATGTTGTCTTTTGACGATTCTTGTTTTATAATGTTTTCTACAAGCAATATATTCTGAGCATTGGCGACTGATGTTCCGCCGAATTTTAAGATTTTCATCTATTATTTATTTGAGATTAGAAAAAGTAAAAGGATTACTCTTTGAAAAAAGAGTACAGGGTACCGGAAATAATATGTGAAAATTTACCCCTTTATGGGGTAGTTGTTGTAGTTGTGAATGTAGAAACAGAAGATACTCCTGAAATAGATGACTTCAGGATAGAAATATCAGATATGTTTCTTGAAAAATTCATTGTTATCTTACAAATGTACAAATTATTCCGAAATGACAAATTTTATTAGAAAATAAATGTATTTCTTTTTTAGAGAAATAATATAAGATGGTATTGTATGTAATTGGTTTTAAAATCTTGTATTTATGATGTTGATTAAAATAAAATAATTATGAAAACTTTAAAAGCTGATCAAAGAAAAATTAAAATCATTCGATGGGGGAGTGGACCTTGTTATGAATATTTTCCAGTTGGGTCTTTTGGTTTCGGTCAGCCAAGATCATGCGAAGATTATTGTCTTTTACCAGAATGTTGTAAAGCAATGGTTTTGGCGGATGTTGCATGCTTTACAAACCGTTAATATGTTAAAATAATAAATGTAGGTTCAGAAAAACAACGAAATTTTTCGTATTTCTTTTTTTGAATATAATTTATTTGAATAGCAAATAATTAACAATAAATATTTATTTTTATTGTTAATTATATTGTTTGTTGATTGTGTTTTTGATTTTTATAAAAATAACATCATATTTTGGTGAATTAAATTGTTTTTTATAGCTTTACAATACCAAATAAACAAATTATGATAAATTCCCTCACTTCTCAAATTCTTTTTAGAATGTATTATAAACATTGAATAATATGTTCTTCTACTTATACTGATTTAGATCGTATATATTCTTGTAAGATCCCAAATTCTTTCAGATAAGGTATTCTCCTTTGAGGAAGAAAGAGCAGTTATTAATTCTTTACTATTATTGGTTCATTCTATGAAATAGATCCAAGGATTAATGGTTGGCAAACATGGCCGTTAGGCCTGTAATATAGCTATATTTATATGTATGTTAATATTATCTGTTATCAAAAATTATATGACGGATCTTCTTAGTATAAAACACAATGAAAAATTTAAATCTATCCACAGAAACAGAAATTAGTGGAAGCCGAATGATACTGGACGCATTTCTTCAGGAAGGCGTGAAAACAGTTTTCGGTTATCCGGGAGGAGCAATTATCCCTATTTATGATGCTCTTTATGATTATCAGGGAAAGCTCGAACATATTCTTGTGCGTCATGAGCAGGCAGCTGTACATGCAGCACAAGGTTTGGCCCGAGCCTCAGGCGAAGTAGGAGTTGTACTGGCAACCAGTGGACCCGGAGCAACGAATCTTGTGACAGGGTTGGCAGATGCTTTACTGGATAATACTCCGCTGGTATGTATTACGGGACAGGTTTTTGAACATCTGTTGGGAACCGATGCCTTCCAGGAAATCGATGTAATGAATATCACAAGCCCCGTCACCAAATGGAATTATCAGGTTGTAGATGCTAATGAGCTTCCCGAAGTTTTGGCCAAAGCATTTTATATTGCAAGATCAGGGCGACCGGGACCGGTTTTGATAGATGTAACCAAAAACGCACAATTGCAAAGTGCCATTTATAAAGGGTATTCTCCTTGCCATAATTTAAGAAGCTACAAGCCTGAACCTGTTCCTCATATAGAAAACATAGAAAAGGCTGCAATACTTATCAACAATGCACAGAAACCTTTTATTATTGTAGGTCAGGGCGTTTTGCTGGGAAAAGCTGAACATGAATTTTTACAGTTTGCAGAAAAATCTGGAATTTCCGTCGCCTGGACTCTTCTAGGAATAGGTGTCATCCCTACAGATCATCCTCAAGCTGCAGGAATGGTAGGCATGCATGGAAATTATGGGCCTAATATTCTTACCAATGAATGTGATGTCCTGATTGCTATAGGAATGCGTTTTGATGACCGGGTAACCGGAAAATTGGATCAATATGCAAAGCAAGCCAAAATCATTCATCTGGATATTGATCAGGCCGAAATCAATAAGAATGTGAAAGCAGATGTTCCGGTTCTTGGTAATTGTAAACAAACCTTGCCGCTTCTTACAGCATTGATTCAAAAGAAAGAGTATCCACAATGGTATGAAAGATTTAATGACTGCTATGAAATTGAAAATAGGAATCTGATCCATCATGAATTATATCCTGAAGAGGGAGAAATTACCATGGGGGAAGTTATTCGCAGCCTTAACGAAATAACAGCGGGCGAGGCTATCATTGTAACGGATGTTGGGCAGCATCAGATGATAACCTGCCGGTATTCACGATTTAAATACTCGCGAACCAATATCACCAGCGGAGGATTGGGAACAATGGGATTTTGTCTTCCGGCTGCTATAGGAGCCTCTTATGTGGAAAAGAACCGGCCTGTTATTGCTGTTATGGGAGATGGAGGAGCGCAGATGAATATACAGGAATTGGGCACTATTATGCAATACCATTCTAATGTTAAAATTTTAATTCTTAATAATTGTTACTTGGGAATGGTAAGGCAGTGGCAGGAATTATTTCATGAAGAAAGATATTCGTCTGTAGATATTCAGAGTCCTGACTTTGTACAGGTAGCAAAAGGATATGGTATTGCAGGGACCAGGGTTTCCCAAAGAGAAAAACTGAAAGAAGCCCTCTACGAAATGCTTGATCATAAAGGGGCTTTTCTTCTTGAGGTAATGACTGGAAGGGCACACAATGTATTTCCAATGATCCCACAAGGGAAAAGTGTTTCAGAAATTGTATTGAACAATAATTTTTAAAAAGAACAAAATGAGAACAGAACATAAAGAATATACCATTACTGCTTATACTGAAGATTATTTAGGATTAATAGGCCGAATCAATGCTGTTTTTTCAAGAAGAAGGATTTCTATGGTGACTTTTCATGTGGGGCCTAGTGAAATAGAAAAAGTGAAAAAATTTGTCATCATAATCAACGAGACGGAAGAATCGGTTCAGAAAATTATCAGGCAAATGGAGAAACAGGTGGATGTGCTGGAAGTTCATTACCATAAGAATCCTTACTTGTCGGCGGTAGAACATGCCAGCTGATTACAAAAAATATTTTGAGGTAAATGCACCTTGCCATTTCAGATTATTTCCCATACACAATCCAATTCTTTATGCTGAAGTCTTGCTGCAATAATGCTGGAAGACAGAAAAAGAGTACAGGGTACTGGAAATAATATGTGAAAATTTACCCTTTTATGGGGATAGTTGTGAATGTAGAAGCAGAAGATACTCCTGAAATAGATGACTTGCGGGTAGAAATATCAGATGTTTTTTTGAAAAATTCATTGTAATTGATAAAATGTACAAATTATTTTGAAATAGAGAACTTTTAACATAATAAATTAATTAAATCCTTTTTAAGAGAAATATTTGGTGTAATTAATTAAAAATCTTACATTTATCTAATTAACTATAATGAAAATCCAATGAAAAATTCAAAAAAAATTAAAAGAGAACATTTAAAATCAATCAATGGCGGCGGAATTGGGGATTGTTATGAAAATTGTCCTGTTGGACCTTATGGACCAAATGAACCAAGATCATGTGGAGATTTTTATGGACTGCCTGAGTGCTGTAAAAAAAGAGTATTGGTAAGTATGGATTGTTTTGACCGTTATTAATCTGTTTCAATAATATAAGAGCATTGTTTTTACGATGCTTTTTTTGATTTATCATCTTAAAAATAAAATAGTATGAAAACAATTAAAAAATTATCAAGAGACCAAAAGAAAAGTATTAATGGTGGTGCTACGCAAATTCAAATTGAAGCATGCGGTAGTGAACAACTTGTTTGTTTTATGGGAGGAGGTAGATGGGGATGCTGGCTGAAACCTGGCGGAAAATGCTATCCTCCAATGCTGTAATTTGAATCAATTAAAATCATTCAAAATCTTTACAGTATGAAAAAGTTATCCCGGAATCATCTTAAAAATATTAAAGGTGAGAATGCTTCTATTTGTAACGGATGTCCAGCTCATATTACATATGGGCCAGGAGTAGAATACACTGGGACCTGTGAAAATTATTTTGCATTACCGGATTACTGCAGAGACAAAAATTGTGTTAGAGTCAGCAGATCCTGTTTTGGAAATAGTTAACAGGAAGAATTATAATAGTAAGTAAAAACAGTAATTAATAACAAATCTAAACATGAGAAAACTATCAAGAACAAAACTGAAAGACATTAGCGGTAAAGGAACAGGCTGTGGCTTCTGTCCTACTTCAGGAAACTATGGAGATGGCCCCGAATATACCAACAGCTGCATGGCTTTTTGGGGATTATCTCCTACTTGCAGAAACTGTGTGGATGTAAGTGCAGATTGCTACGGACCAGATTATTCTGATTACTTCGGGAACTAAAAAATACTTTTTAATAACCTCAAAAAATTAAAATAACTATGAAAAATGTAAAGAAATTAAATAGAAGAGAACTTGGAGGAGTAAATGGTGCAATAGGATCAAACTGCAGCAGATGCCCACAGCATACAACTTATGGAACTGGGCCAAACGATGCTCCATGCAGTGCTTATCAGGCTCTTCCTACTTATTGCAAAGCGTGTGTAATTGTAAGTATGGAGTGTGTGGATGGTGGAGTTTCTTAAAATAAATATTTAAATTGATCATAAAAGACTGTCTCAAAAAGGCGGTCTTTTTTATTGGGAGTTGGTATTTCAATCTATTTCTACACAAATCCTGTAAAATGTTACACTTATTTAAAAATTGATAACACCTGCTAATTGAAGCTTTGTTTTGATTAAAAGGCATTCCATCTTTGTGTAGCAAAAGAATACAATAACTAAATTCATAAATTATTATGAAAAATTTAAAAAAACTTTCAAAAAACGAGTTGAAAACAATTACTGGAGCTGGGATAATTGGGGGACCAATTCCTTCAGTATGTATTTATACCCATAAATGGTGTGAGAATCTAAAGAGGTGTATTCCCAAAAATGGATCTTGTGATTTAAAGGATTATGATCCGGAAAACAGTGGAATTCTTTAATTCTAAAAAATTGAATAAGATGAAAAGTTTAAAAAAATTGTCAAGACAGAAACTAAAAACAGTAAGTGGTGCTGCAAACATTGGAGGAACCCCTCAAATATATTGTGGGAAAAATCGGAAATGGTGTGAAAACCTTAAGAATTGTGTGGATGTGAGCGTAAATTGTAATGCCTTTAAACCTTATCCGGGAAATGAAATAGTCTCTTAATTAAAGTCTTAAAAATACAAAACATTCATTATGGAAAATATTAAAAAACTTTCAAGAGAACAACAGAAAAAAGTAAATGGTGGATTTACTCAATTTCAGATTGATACCTGTGGTGGTGCCGCTTTTGTATGTTTCCGCCAAGGAGGATGGGGATGCTGGCGTACGCCTGGTGGAACCTGCTATGCACCAATGGTGTAGCAAATAAAATAAATAAAATCAAAGACAGATTATTATGAAAAAATTATCAAGAACAACATTAAAAAACATCAATGGGGCTGGATGTCCCGGAGGATGTCCTACAGGAGGTTATGGCCCGGGCCCGGGTTTTGCTCACACCTGTGAAGATTATCAGAGATTGTCTTCTTGCTGTAAAGGACAGTCTTTTGTAAGTAGAGACTGTTTTGTTTACCCACCGATGTAATAAAAAGAGGCTGTCTCAAAAATAACCCCTCTCTTGGACTCCTGTCTGACAACTTTTGTCATTTAGAAGATTCTCTGAGCATTAGTTTACCTTTTGAGACAGCCTCTTTTGCTTACTTTATACTTTTAGAAAGATCAAGCATCGCCTCAATAGGTTTCAGTGCTTTTAATCTTAATTCTTCGTCGATAAGAATCTCCGGAAGTTCATATTTCATACATAAGTACAATTTTTCCATTGTATTACGTTTCATATAGAAACATTCTGAACAGTTACAGCTTTCATCGAAAACCAATGCTGGAATCAATTCTTTGTGCGGTGCACGTTTTCTCATTTCGTGAAGAATACCTTCTTCTGTTGCAATGATGAACTTCTGGCAATCGTCTTTTTCTACAAAGTTCAGTAGAGCAGAAGTAGAACCAATGAAATGTGCTAATTTTAAGACAGCCTCTTCACTTTCTGGGTGTGCAATCATTTTGGCATCGGGATTGTCTGCAAGCTGTTTTGCAATTCTTTCCATAGAAAATGCTTCATGTACTATACAGCTTCCATCCCAAAGGATCATATCACGACCTGTCTTTTTAGATAAGTATCTTCCCAGGTTTTTGTCCGGTGCGAAAATGATAGGTCTGTCTTTTGGAAGTGCTTCAATAACGGTTTCAGCATTTGAACTTGTTACGATGATATCACTTTCTGCTTTTGTTTCAGCATTACAGTTAATGTATGTTGCGATTAAAGCATCAGGATGTTGTTCACGCATCTTTCTCAAACCATCTCCTGAACATCCGTCTGCAAGTGAGCATCCGGCCATAGTATCAGGAAGAACTACTTTTTTAGTTGGGTTCAGAATTTTAGCAGCCTCAGCCATGAAATGTACTCCGCAGAATACAATCATATCAGCGTTTGTTTCTTTTGCCTGCCTTGCCAATTGCAAAGAATCTCCAAGAAAATCAGCAATATCCTGAATTTCTCCAGGCTGGTAATAGTGGGCAAGGATTACAGCATTTTTTTCTTCCTTAAGTTTCAGAATGGCTTTTACCAGTTCTTCTCCCTGAGGAATCGCTATATCTTTTATATCCAAAAATCCCTTTACAGGAATCGCAGATTTAGCTTTTTCTAATGTTTCGGTACTCATATCAACCTTAATGTTTTTTTATTATCAGAAGTTAGGGGAGAAATTAGAAGTTAGATGTTGATGAAAGTATATTACTGTCATCTCCTGACCTCCATCTTTCAGCCATTAATTATTGATAAAACTTTTTATTAAACTTTCTATTTCTCTTTTGGCTTCATCAAGATCGGAATTGATCACAATCTTGTCAAACTCGCTGGCATAGGATAATTCTTCTTCAGCCTTTGCTACACGGGTTTTAATAGTTTCAGCATCATCTGTGTTTCTTGAAATCAATCTTCGTTCCAATTCTTCAATGGAAGGTGGTTCTATAAAAATAGACAATGCTTTTTCTCCAAAGTATTTTTTCAGGGAGATTCCTCCTTTTACATCTACATCAAAAATAACAACTTTTCCCTGATTCCAGATCTTTTCCACTTCAGATTTTAAAGTACCGTAATATTTATCAGTGTATACTTCTTCATATTCTACAAAAGCATCTTCCGAAATTTTCTGCCTGAATTCATCAGGTGTTAAAAAATGATAGTCCACAGCATGTATTTCACTTCCTCTTGGCTCTCTTGTAGTGCAAGAGATTGAAAATTCCAATTCAGGGAAGGTTTCCAGAGAATATTTTACCAATGTAGTTTTCCCGCTTCCAGACGGTGCTGAAAATATAATTACTTTATCCATATTTTTGAGTTTCGAGCTCAGGGTTTCGAGTTTTGAGATCACTTATCATATTAGTAATAACTGTAGTCTCGCTTCTCGTACCTCATCACTACAACACGTTTAACGTTTGCTCTTTAATTTTTTCCAAATCATCCTTCATCTTCACAACAAGCTTCTGAATTTCGGCGTGATTGGCTTTAGATCCTAATGTATTGATCTCTCTTCCGATTTCCTGAGAAATAAAGCCCAGTTTTTTACCATTGAAAGATTCGTTGTCCATTACCTCCTTGTAATATTTCAAATGCTGAGTAAGTCTTACTTTTTCTTCTGAAATATCCAGTTTTTCTGTGAAATAAGCCATTTCCTGGTAGAAACGGGTTTCATCCACATTTTCGAATTCTTTCAAAGTCTTTTGGTAACGTTCTTTTACACTTACGATTCTTTCTTCTTCAAAAGGAATCACCTCACTCAGATATTTATCAATGTTTTGAATATTTCTGTTGAGTTCTTCATGTAAATTGCTGCCTTCAGTCTTTCTGAATTCTTCAAATCGGTCTACAGCAGCATTAACGATTTTTGCCAATGCTTCCCATTCTCCCTCTGTAAGTTCATCAGGTCTTGAGGTGATGGCATCCGGAAGTCTTACCGCCATTTTCAGATATTCGAAATCAGGACCGTCAGATGCAATATTTTTAAGTTCATTGATATAAGAATCAATTAAACCTTTATTGATTTTTACATCATTAGATTCTTCAAGGTTTTCAATATTGACGTAGCAGTCAACCTTTCCACGGATAATTCTATCGTTAAGAATTTTTCTGATTTCAAATTCTTTTTCTTTGTAACGTAAAGGAATTTTAATATTTAAATCAAAGCTCTTGCTGTTCAATGATTTAATATCTATTGTTATTTTTTTTCCTTCAAAAACATCTTCGGCTCTACCGAAGCCAGTCATTGATAAAATCATAGTTTTTTATTGTTCTACAAAGATAAACATTTAAATTAGCACAGTAAAATCTGTAAAAGATTCTATTTTACTGATAAAATAATGAATGTGAACTGATGAAAAATCTGATTTCTGTAGTAGGACCCACCGGAATAGGCAAAACAAAACTGGCCATTGATCTGGCAAAACATTTCAATACTGAGATTGTGTCCTGTGATTCCCGGCAGTTTTTTAAAGAGATGAAAATCGGAACTGCTGCCCCTTCTGATGAAGAATTGGCTGAGGCTGTTCACCATTTTATCGGAAATCTTTCCGTAGAGGAGTATTATTCTATCGGCCAATATGAAGAAGATGCTCTAAAGAAGCTTAATGAACTTTTTCAAAATCACGACACTGTAATTTTAGTTGGTGGAAGTATGATGTATGAAAAAGCTGTGATTGAAGGCTTGAATGATTTACCTGAGGCTGATGTTGAAAATCAGGAAAAGCTTCAGACTATTATGGAGCAGGAGGGAATTGAAAAACTTCAGGAAATTTTAAAAAATTTAGATCCCGAATATTTTGAAGTGGTGGATATTCATAACCACCGAAGACTTTTGCGTGCCATTGATGTCATCTGGCAAACCAACAAAAAATATTCTGAACAGATTGCCGTTTCTCAGGATTCCAGAGATTTTAATGTGATCAGGATAGGAATTGAAGCGCCAAGAGAGGAATTGTATGACAGAATCAATCGTCGTGTTGACATTATGATGGAAAAAGGGCTTTTGGATGAGGTGAAAGGTCTGGAGAAATTCAAAGAACTTACCGCTTTAAATACGGTAGGTTATGCTGAATTATTCAAATATTTTGATGGAGAATGGGACCTGGAATTTGCCGTTTCTGAAATTAAAAAGAACAGCCGCAGATATGCTAAGCGCCAATTGACATGGTATAGAAAAGCGAATGATATTCATTATTTGCAATTGGGATACTCTGAAAAGGATTTTGGAGATTTGTTGAAATGGATTGCTGAGCAGTTTGAGAAGTAAATTAAGCATATGGTTTGTCATTGACTACGTCGAATCTTCGATTTCTGACGAAGGAAGAATCTCATCAATTGTTCTAAGATTCTTCAATTCCACTGCGTTCCTTTCAGAATGACAGTGCAGATAAAAATTAATAATTGTTTTTTAATATTTAAATAAAATGCGGTTCATAAAGAACCGCATCTCAAACAATATAATTTAATTTACTACTTCCAACCGCCACCCAGCGCTCTGTATAAATCTACAATGCTGCTTAATCTCTGTCTTTTAATGGAAGCAAGATTCAACTCAGCCTGAAGTGAATTTCCTTGTGCGGTAATCACTTCTAGATAATTAGTTGAGCCTCCTCTGTAAAGAAGTTGTGCACTTTTAATCCCATCTTTTAATGTATTGGATTGCTCTGCTGCTTTTTGCTCCTGAACCTTTAGGTTTTCATTGAAAACCAAAGCATCAGAAATTTCACCTACAGCATTCAACACAGATTGTCGGAATGCCAATACATTTTTCTCTCTCTGAATTTTAGCCACCTCAAAATCTGTTTTTAATTGTCTTTTCTGGAAAATCGGTTGAGTAAGCCCTCCTAAAACAGATCCAAATAACGAGGCCGGAATCTGAAACCAGTTATCAAATTTGAATGAATTGACTCCACCGTTGGCTGTGATTTTTAAAGCTGGATACATATTGGCCTGGGCAATTCCTACCATAGCATTGGATTCCAGTAAAACCAGTTCCTGCTGACGTACATCCGGTCTGCGGCTTACCATAGCTGCCGGAAGACCTGCTGTAATGTTCTGTGGTAAAGAAGTGTCCGACATCTCAAGAGTTCTGTTGACTTTATTGGGAGTTTCTCCTACCAGAATGCTTAAAGCATTTTCCTGAATAGCGATATTCTGTTCCAATTGTGAGATCAGAAGCTCTGTTGCCTGCTTTTGGGCAGTGGCTTGTTGAACCCCTAATGAAGTTGTATCACCACTTTCCCACATTTTTTGTGTGATTAACAAAGTATTGCTGGTTAATTCCAGGTTAGACTTTGCAATGGTTAACTGTTTATCCAGCATCAAAAGATTGTAATATCCCTGTGCAATAGCTGCTACAACCTGAGTCTGAATCGCTTTCGAACCTTCATAGGTCTGCAAATACTGCATTCTGGAAACTTCCTGTTGATTTTTGATTTTTCCCCAGATATCGGCTTCCCATGATAAATTGAAAGCAGCGTTGTAATCTTCAACATGACTTGATCCTAAAAATAAATTTAGACTCTGCCCGTTCATGCTGTTTTTAGATGGTTTTGAAATTTGCGCAGATACCCCAAATCCAACATCCGGATATTGCATATATTTTGCCTGTTTTAGTTTTTCCTGTGATGAAGCTACTTGCTTTAAGGCAATTTGAAGATCATAGTTGTTTTTAATTCCTTTTTCAATTAATCCTTGTAAAATAGGATCACTGAAAAATTGTTTCCATTCCAGGTTAGCAATGCTAGCGGTATCAGCAGTGGCAGTGTACTGGAATTTTTCCGGAAGCGGAAGGTCCGGCTCCGTGTATGCCAGTTTTGACACACACGAAACAGATCCTAAAGCTATGGCGAATGTTAATATAATATTCTTAATTCTTTTCATAGTTTTTGTTTAATAAACTTTAATAGAGTATAAAACTTTGAGGGTTTATTTTCCCACAGATTGTACAGATTTACACAGATGTTTATGGATAGGAAAATCAGAGATTTTCAAAAAATTTTATGTGTACTTCTTTTGTCTGTAGCCTTTAACTTAGATGTTTATGATTTTCGTGACTTTTGTGGTTTTATAAATTCCATTTTTTATATCACTTAATTAATAGTTGAAGCTAAAAGTTCTTCTTCCATTTGTTTTTTCAGCAATCTTTTCTTTTTTCTGCTTGGCATTTTTTCATGCAGATATTGGAAAACCACATACATCACAGGAATAATGAAAATTCCGAATACTACTCCTGTAAGCATTCCACCTACAGTGCTATAGCCAATAGAGTGGTTTCCTTTTGCTGAAGCTCCCTGAGTCCAAACCAATGGAAGCATCCCTACGATGAAGGCAAAAGAAGTCATAAGGATTGGTCTCAAACGTAATCTTGAAGCCTGAAGGGCAGATTCAATAAGAGATCTTCCTGCTTTTCTTCTCTGGACAGCAAATTCTACAATCAGGATGGCATTTTTTGCTAATAATCCAACCAACATGATTAATCCAACCTGTACATAGATATTGTTATCAATTCCTGCCAGCCCTGTGAAGGCAAATACCCCGAATATTCCTGTTGGAATGGTTAAGATAATAGCAAACGGAAGAATATAACTTTCATATTGAGCTGCTAACAGGAAGTACACAAATAAGATACTTAATAAGAAGATAAATGTAGTTTGTCCGCCTGTTTTGATCTCTTCACGAGTAATTCCTGTCCATTCATAACCATAACCTCTCGGTAGTGATTTCTGGGCAACTTCTTCCACTGCTTTGATGGCATCTCCGGTACTGTATCCAGGTTTTGGAGTACCATTGATGGTTACCGCGTTGAATAGGTTATTTCTGGTTACAGTTTCAGGTCCAAAAGTTCTTTTTAAAGTAACCAGGGTCTTAGCAGGAACCATTTCTCCTGATTTGTTTTTCACGTAGATTCCTTCCAAAGAATTAATATCCGTACGGTAAGGAATATCTGCCTGAGCCATTACTCTATAATATTTCCCAAATCTGTTGAAATCTGAAACAAAGCTACTTCCGTAATAAATCTGCATGGTCTGCATCAATTCTGTTACCGAAACACCCAGCTGATTGGCTTTATCTGTATCTACATCAATCGTGTATTGCGGGTTTCCGGCTGCATATGTTGTAAAGGCAAATGCAATTTCCGGACGTTTCATCAATTCACCAATGAATTGTTGGGTGGTGGTTCCCAATTGTTCGAAAGAACCGTTGGTTTTATCCTGCAGCATAAATTCAAATCCGGACACGTTACCAAATCCTTGAATGGTAGGGAAATTGAAGAAGAAAGCATTGGCATCTTTTACCTGGCTTACTTTACCAGTCAGTGCAGCAGCAATTTGATCCGGATCTTTCATTTCTCCACGTTTATCGTAATCTTTAAGTTTAATGAAACCTGCAGAATAAGGAGAAGCGTTAGCGTTACTGATGAAGTTCATTCCATCGGCCACCCAAAGGTGATTGGTTGCTTTTTCCCCATTAATTATTTTATCAATCTGCTCAGTGGCTCTGTGTGTTCTTTCTAATGAACTTCCCGGAGGTGTATTTACCGCATACAGTACAAATCCCTGGTCTTCCGTTGGAATAAATCCTGAAGGTGCTTTTTTAATCATGAAAATGCTCGCTGCTGTAATTAAAACAAGACCTCCAATAGCAACCCATTTGTTTTTAACCAAAAATTTAAGGCTGTAAATATATTTTTTGGTCATATTGTTGAAGCTTGCATTAAATGCATTGAAAAATCTTGCTCCAAACCCTTTTTTGTGACCATGCTCACCATGTTCTCCCTGAGGATCATTTAAAAACATTGCGCATAAAGCTGGGCTTAATGTCAATGCATTGACTGCTGAGATCAGGATAGCAATTACTAACGTGAATGCAAATTGTCTGTAGAAAACTCCTGCAGGTCCCTGCATAAAGCCTACCGGAATAAATACCGCACACATCACTAACGTAATGGAAATAATGGCACCGGAGATCTCACTCATAGAGTTCATCGTTGCATGCTCTACAGGCATTCCTGTCTGTTCCATTTTAGAATGGACTGCTTCTACGACTACAATAGCATCATCCACTACAATACCAATGGCCAATACCAATGCAAATAATGTAAGCATATTAATACTGAACCCAAATAACTGAAGGAAGAAGAAGGTACCAATGATGGCTACAGGCACTGCAATCGCCGGGATTAAAGTAGATCTGAAATCCTGAAGGAAAATAAAGACTACAATAAATACCAGGATGAATGCAATCACTAATGTTTCTACTACCTGATGGATAGACGCGTCAAGGAAATCCTTGGAATTATACATGATAATCGGTTTTACTCCCTTAGGTAGAGTAGTACTGAACTGATCTACCTGTTTTTCAATCTCAGTAAGGATCTCATTAGCATTAGACCCTGCTGTTTGAAGGATGGCAAATCCAGCAACAGGTTTTCCGTCTACTCTATTTGTTGCAGTATAGGTGTAAGAACCAAATTCTACTCTTGCTACATCTTTTAATCTTAAGAATGAACCATCACTATTCGCTTTAATGGCAATGCTTTCGTAATCTTCACCTTTGTTTAGTTTTCCTTTATATTTAAGGATATATTCATAAGTTTCCTTACTTCCCTGTCCTAGACGTCCTGGTGCTGCTTCAAGGTTATGATCTTTGATGGCATTCAAAACTTCCTGTGGAGAAAGGTTATTAGCAGCTAATCGATCTGGTTTTAGCCAGATTCTCATGGAATAGTCTCTTGTTCCGAAAACCTGAGCCTGGGCAACTCCAGGGATACGCTGAATCTGCGGAATTACATTGATTTTAAGATAGTTTTGTAAAAATAGTTCATCGTATTGTTTTGGATCATCACTGGATAATCCCATAAACATGATCATACTGTTCTGAACTTTCTGAGTAGAAATTCCGGCTTGTACCACTTCCTGAGGAAGCTGGCTCATGGCTTTTGATACCCGGTTTTGAACATTTACTGCTGCGTTATCAGGATCAGATCCCTGCTTAAAGAAAACGCTCAGCGTCATGGTTCCGTCATTACTGGAGTTGGAAGTCATGTAGGTCATGTTTTCAACCCCATTTACAGCTTCCTCAATAGGAGTTGCTACAGAACGAGCCACTACTTCAGCATTCGCTCCCGGATAAAAAGCCGTTACCTGAACGCTTGGTGGTGCAATATCAGGAAAGAGGGCAATAGGCAAATTAAAGAGAGACAAGGCTCCCAATAATAAGAGTATTATGGAGATGACCGTGGATAGTACCGGTCTTTCTATAAATTGTTTTAACATAAGAAGTTTATTTTTTTAAGTCTTCTGTTTTCAGAATATTTACAAAGGTTTTGCTCTCAATAAACTGTCCGAAGAAATAGTCTTAGGTTTGATGGATACCCCATCTTTCAGGCTTCCGATTCCGGTATAGACAATCCTTTCTCCTGGTGAAAGTCCCTCGGAAATAAAGTAATAACTGTCTGTTTTTCCTGATATTTTAATAGGTTTCCCCATTACCTTTTGATCTTTCCCAACTACATAGACATAGGTTTTATCCTGAATTTCAAAAGTAGACTCTTGTGGAATAACCACTGCATTTGAAATCAGTTGCGGCATGCGTACTCTACCTGTATTTCCGGTTCTCAATGATCCGTTCGCATTAGGGAAAACCGCACGTACACTGATGGCTCCTGTTGTTTTGTCAAACTGTCCGTCTACAATACTTAATCTTCCTTTTTCTGGGTAAGTACTGTTGTCAGCAATAACCAAATCTACCATTGGCATATTTTTTAACTTTTCTTCTAAAGTTGCTCCCGGATATTTATTCTGAAATGCAATAAAATCAAGCTCGCTTAAAGAGAAATAAGCATAGATTTCACTAATGTCTGATAATAAAGTCAATGGATTAGGATCTGTTCTGGAGATTAAACTTCCTTTTTTGAAAGGAATTCTACCAATATATCCGCTTACCGGTGCTGTAATGGTGGTAAATCCTACATTGATTTTGGCGCTTCCCACAGATGCTCTGGCTTGTGCAGATGCTGCTACAGCTGCTTCATAGTTGGCTTTTGCTGTTTTAAGTTGTACATCAGAAACCACTTTTGCTGCTACTAAAGGCTGGAGTCTGTCAACCTCTACTTTAGCTTTCTGTATATTGGCATTGGCAGCCTGAAGATTAGCCTGAGCCATATTCATTTGCTCACCATAGCTTCTTGAATCTATTTTAAATAAAGGCTGTCCGGCTCTTACATAGGCGCCTTCTTCTACATAAATTCTATCAAGATATCCATCAACCTGAGATCTGATTTCCACATTATTTTTCCCTTCCAAAGCTGTTGGGAATTCTTGATAGGTGGTAGCAGGAGAGGTGATAACGGTATAAACCGGAAGTTCAGGAGCTGGAGGTGCAGTATTGGATCCTTCCGCAGCCTTCGTGCAGCTCTGTAAAAGAATTATACTTGATATAAGTACAATAAACCTTGTTTTTCCAGGTATGTTCATTGTTAATTTAATTTTTTTAATGAAGTGTTAGATTGAAGTAATGTTTTCTTTTTAATAAATGCTGTTTTTTTTCCTAACAGTGTTAATAATTTGTTCAAAAAAAATTACAGAATTTTTAATGTCCGATCAGATCGATTGTTTCCATAATTGAAAATTGTTTTTAATGTATTTAAGTATATGAAGGTGTGAGGTGTAAATTGTGTTAATTTTGCTAACGGTGTTAATTTTAAAAGAAAAATAAGTACCTTTAACAATTCAATGAAGTAGAGTTTTGCATAAAAATAGTTTTTGTTTTTTGCCAGGATTATAGCATTGAGTTATATTAATTCAGTGTTAAATTTCCTAACAGTGTTAATTTTAGTTCAAAAAAATATATTATAAAGACTTAATAAAAGACGAAACAGTTTCATCTAAAGTCGATTTATTCATAGTAGAAGGAATATCGCCTGTACGCATCATCATAATAGAAATCATTCCATGAACCGCTGAAAATAAAGCGTGAGACATATGGCATGCGTTATCCGTATTTGATCCGTTCTTTTCAATAATGTTATAAGTACATTCGTAAATCAAGTCCTGGAATGAGGAGAATTCCTTTTTCATCTGCCCTTTTCCACAGCATTGCATTCCCAAACCAAACATTAATTGATAATATTCCTTATTATTAAAAGCGAAATCCCAGTAAGCATCTACTAAAGCTGTAAGCTGTTCTTCAGGGGTGTTATACTGCTGCTGTGCCTTTAATAATTCTATATGTAATTTATGGAAACCATCTAATGAAATTTCAAATAGAATAGCATCCTTATTTTCGAAATAATCATACACCACCGGTGCACTGTATTCAATAGCGTCTGCTATTTTGCGCATGGAAAGTGATGCCCAGCCTTCAGATTTAGCCAAAGTGAATGCAGCCTGCAAGATACTTGCACGGATGGATTCTTTTTCTCTTTGACGACGTTCATGTAGACCCATTGATATTCTTTTCTAACGGTGTTAGCAAAACTACAAACTTTTAAAGATATCTTCCAAATGTTATTTTGATTTTCATAAAAAAAGAAAGAGTTTAAGACAGTCTGGAATTTGGAAGAATGGGTACTGGAAGTAGTTTAAAGTGTGCAATTTTGAAATTATTGTAAAAATTAATAAAGTATATAGTTTCACTCGATAAATATATTGGGAAGAATAACTTCCATCTTCCAGCACCCATCTTCCTTACCATATAACCAAAGAAATTTCTATCTTTGTGAAACTAAAGAAAAAGGATATGAATACTCCCTCCAATATGTTGGCATTAGGTACAAAAGCTCCGTTTTTTGAGCTTCCAAACCCGTCAAAAACGAATGAACTTCAGTCTTTAGAAGAACTGAAAGGAGAAAAAGGAACATTGGTTATCTTCATGTGTAACCACTGCCCATTTGTTCTTCACGTAATTGATAAGATTAATGAATTATATGAAGACTATAATGAAAAAGGAATTGAATTCATCGCGATCAACGCTAACGATATTGAAAAATATCCGGATGATTCTCCTGAAAAAATGATAGAATTCCAGATTGAAAGAAATTTTGATTTTCCCTATTTATTTGATGAGAGCCAGGCTATTGCAAAAGCTTACGAAGCTGCGTGTACTCCTGATTTCTATTTCTTTGATGATAAATTGGATCTTGTCTACAGAGGCCAGATGGATGATTCAAGACCTGGAAATAATAAAGATGTTACCGGAGAAGATCTGATTATTGCTTTTGAGAATCTTTTAGCTGGAGAACCACAGGAAGAAATTCAGAGACCAAGCATGGGATGTAATATTAAATGGAAGTAATTTTCCTTACATTCTTACTTGTAATAATATATAGCTGTTCTTTTTTGGAACAGCTTTTTTGTTTCTATAAATTTTCAAGTCTTTATAGAGTATTTTTCTCGCTGATTTAGGTGATTATGCAGGTTTTTTATTAAGGTATTTTATATGTAAACCTCTGTATGAATCTGTAGAAAAAAGTTATCCACAATATGAAATTATAAAAAATATATTTAAGTATCTAATCCAATATCAATGGGTTATAAAGCCATTTGTTAAGGGCTTTTTCAAAAATAAGTATAGTTTATTTTGTGAAAAAGTTATCCACAATGTCGGAATGTAAATTAAAAATCTTAAGTTAAACATCAGCTGAATTTTATATTAGTGGCTGAATTTTAAAATATCCTTGTCAAGATTATAAACATTGACAAGGATACCAATTTGGAAAACCAGAGGAGAAATATTAAAAAAACATCTGTGTAAATCTGTGGGAAAATAAAATTTTACAATTTGCAGAGGCTATTGTAACCACAAAAGCCACAAAAGATTTTAAACATTTAAGTAATTTTTTAAGTTAAAAGTATACTGTATAAGAAGCGCACATAAGTTTAGAAAATCTCTGATTTTCTTATCCGGCAATATCTGCGAAATTTGCTTGATCTGAGAGAGATTTATAGACATTCACTTTGTTATGAGCATAATCCTTAATAAACTCTGATGGCGTTTTCCCCGTATACTTTTTAAACATCCTGTTGAAATAGGTCACATTATTGAAGCCACAATGATAGCTGCATTCTGAAATAGATTTATCCTGAGCCATCAGAAGACAGGCCTTATTGATTCTATATCGGTTCACAAATTCTGTAAAAGTGATCTGAGTTGCTTTTTTAAAGAAATTACAAAAGGCCGGTAAAGTCAGGTTTGCCAGTTTTGCAACGTCTTCAATATTGATTTCCTTATCATAGTGATGCTCTACATAAGTGAAAATATTTTCAAGGCGGGTTTTGTTCTTTGAAATAATAGTATAAGGCATGATTTCTTTATTCAAAAGGTCATAATCGTTACACTTTGACAGTTCAAAAAGGATTTCCAGCAAGAGTAAATATCTTTTATAGCCTTCCGATTCAAGCATAAGTCTGAGTTTCGGAAGCATAGCTTTTTTTACCTTATGATGAAAATGAATACCATATTTTGAAAGCTCCAGCAAGTTTTTGATGGATCGGGCCTCTACTTCCTGTTGGGGGAATTGGAGAATTTCTTCCTTAAACTGAAGGACTATTTCTTCATGAGGATCAATAGAATTTAATCCAAATCCTGAATGGGGAATGTTGGAACCAATCAGCACAAGATCTCCATGAGTGTAATTGCTTTTATGATAGCCAACGTGACGGGTTCCATTCCCGGAAATAACACAGACCAGCTCAATTTCGGGATGGTAATGGTACTCCCATTTGAACTCTGAAATAGGGGAATTATTATGAATTGTCCGAAAGGAGCTTTTTTCATTGGGAATTACTCTTTCAAAAGTAACTTTCATTTAATTAATCATATTTAATTGCTAAAAATACTAATTATATTAATATTGTTCAAATATTGATTTATTGTGTTAAATTATTGTGAACAAAAATGCTTCTATCTTAGCCACAAAGAAATAACCTGAATGAAAAACTTCAACATCAAGGCGGTTTTATTTTTGAACTATTTTGTTTTCGCAATTCTTCTGAATTCTGTGGGAACAGTGATTTTGCAGGTACAGCAGAACTTTGGTATTTCAAAATCATCTGCGAGTGTATTGGAAGGCTTTAAAGATCTTCCGATTGCCATCTGTTCATTCATTCTTGCTTCTTTTCTTCCCAAAATCGGAATTAAGAGCTCCATGTTGATTGCCTTATTTCTGGTAAGCGGAATGTGTTTTGTGATGCCGTTTACCAATGATTTTTGGGTCTTCAAAGTATTATTTGCCATTGTAGGAGTTTCTTTTGCACTGATTAAAATTTCTGTTTTTACTTCCATCGGTTTGGTGACAGAAACAGATAAAGAGCATTCAAGCTTTATGGGATTTCTGGAAGGTTTTTTTATGATTGGTGTATTGGCAGGAAATGTTTTATTCAGTTTATATATTGACGATCATAATCCGAAATCTACCCATTGGCTGAATGTGTATTGGGTGTTAGGAATACTTTCATCCCTGTCATTTTTATTTTTATTCTTTTCAAAGCTTAATGAAAAAGAGGCGAGAAGTGAGAAAACCGATTTATTAGGTGATCTAAAGAACAGTGTCAGTTTATTCAGCTATAAAAAAGTATTGTTCTTTTTACTCTGCGCATTCCTTTTTGTATTGGTAGAGCAGAGTTTTCAGACATGGACTCCCACATTTTATAAAGAAATTTTAAAAGTTCCAACCTCTATGAGTATTCAGGCAGGAGCCGTTTTGGCAGGAGCTTTTGCGCTGGGAAGATTTTTATCCGGTTTCTTTTCCAGAAAAATCAGCTGGATTTATGTGGTGTCATTCTGTGTGATTGGTTTTGCTGTAAGTTTACTCCTGGTCCTTCCATTGACACATAACATTCATATTGATACAGGTACAAATTGGCTGAATGCGCCGCTTGTAGTGTATTTATTTCCATTAATGGGAGGTTTACTGGCTCCAATTTATCCGAGTATCAACTCGGTGATTTTGGCTTCCATTCCTAAATACTTACACAGCGCAATGTCTGGATTGATCGTTGTTTTTTCAGCTATTGGAGGAACAATAGGCTCTATCATTACAGGTTTTGTGTTTCAGGAATTCAGTGGGCAACAAGCCTTTTATTTATCCCTGATCCCGCTTTCATTGTTGATCATCTCAGCAATTTTCATGAATAAATTAAAAATTAACCCTAAAAAATAACCATGAGTAATCAACTTTATATCAAAGAAATACAGGTGCTTTTTGATGCCGTACAGAAATCGGAAATTTTTGAAGATCAGAAAATGATGACCGATGCCGTTCCTTTATTTCCAATTGCAGAGATCAATGCAAAATATGAAGAGGAAAAAAGTGCCGCAGGTTTTGATCTGAAGAATTTTGTGATGACTCATTTTGATTTTCTGGGGGCTAAAGTTTTTATTCAGAGAGAAGATCATCTTCCTATTGGCCAGCATATAGAAAAGCTTTGGGATGAATTGACCCGCACAGCTTATGAAGAAAAAGGAACACTTTTAAAATTACCAAAACCATATATCGTTCCAGGGGGACGTTTTAATGAGTTTTTTTATTGGGATAGCTATTTTATTATGCTTGGATTACAGGTTTCAGGCAGAGTAGAAATGATGGAGAATATTGTGGAAAATTGTTCTTACCTGATTCAAAATGTCGGCTTTGTTCCTAATGCAAGCAGAACTCATTTTTTAAGCCGTTCACAGCCTCCTTATTTTTCATTGATGCTGGACCTTTTGGTTGAGACCACGAATGACGAAACTATTTATTCAACATATCATGATACTTTAGAGAAAGAGTACGCTTTCTGGATGAGTGGGGAAGAGGAGGTAGAGAATGGTACGGGAATCAAAAGAGTAGTGAAAACTCAGGATGGTGATATCCTGAACAGATATTACGATGCTGAAAACGACCCTCGTCCTGAAAGTTATCTGATTGATATTGAAGATCAGCAGAAGGCTTCAGGTGAAGAATTTTACAGAAATATAAGAAGTGCCTGTGAGTCTGGCTGGGATTTTTCCAGCAGATGGCTGGCAGACGGAGAACATATTCAGACCATTGAAACGTTGAACCTTGCTCAAGTAGATTTAAATTGTCTTTTATGGCACTTGGAAATGACATTGGCAAAATCATCAGCGCTTCAGCATCTGAAAAACAAAGAAAATTATTTTACTGAAAGAGCAGCAAAGCGAAGACATATGATCAATAAATACTTCTGGGATGAAAGCACGAAGATTTACAGAGACTATCATATTAAAAAAAACACAAAAACACCGTCTGAACATATTGCTGCTCTTTACCCTTTATTCCTGGGAATTGCAGATCAGAAGCAGGCAAAAGCTGTGGCTGAAACCATTTCTGAAAAGTTTTTATATCCGGGAGGATTGGTTACTACAACTAAGAAAACAGGCCAGCAGTGGGACTTGCCCAATGCATGGGCTCCTTATCAGTGGCTAGGCTTTAAAGCGATGAAAGATTATGGGTTTAATGAAACGGCAGAGCAGATAAAAAATAACTGGTGTTCGAATGTAGAAAGAGTGTATAAGAACACCGGGAAATTGATGGAAAAATACAATGCATTAGATACGGAAACAATAGCAGGAGGCGGGGAATATCCCAATCAGGATGGATTCGGTTGGACGAACGGAGTGTATTTAAAACTACAACAAAACTGAAACTAACAATAAAAATAAGGCTATGAAAAAAAAATCAATCTTTTTAATCGCCGCAACTGCTGTATTGTATTTCAATAAAGCATATGCACAGGAAACTCCGCAGGATTCTGTGAAGGTTTCCTCTATCGATCAGGTTGTGATTACGGGGAACTCTAATCCCAAGAAAAAAATAGAATCCAGTACCGCTATTTCCACATTCAATGCCAAGGAAATTCAAAAACAGAATCCAATAAGTGCAGCAGCGCTGCTCCAGAGAGTTCCTGGATTTGCTGTAGAAACGTCAGGAGGTGAAGTGGGGAATAACCTTTTTGCAAGAGGTATTCCTTCCGCAGGAGCTTACGAGTTTGTACAGGTTCAGGAAGATGGTCTTCCGGTTTTTGAAGATGGGGCACTCCAATTTGCTAATGCTGATAATTTTTTCCGTGTTGATAATTCAGTGAGCAGGTTAGAAGCCTTAAGAGGAGGTTCAGGATCTATTTATGCCAATAATTCTCCGGGAGGTCTTATCAATTTTATTACGAAAGAAGGAACCAATGATTTTAAAGGTACCGCCAAGCTGGAAACCAGTACTTATGGATTGATCCGTACAGATCTTAACGTAGGAGGAGCTTTAGTAAAAGATAAGCTATTCTTCAATATTGGAGGTTTCTACAGATCAGATGACGGGATCAGAAAAACAGGATTCAAAGCTAATAATGGCGGACAAATAAGAATGAACCTGAAGTATGTCTTTGATAAAGGCTACGTAAAGGTGTATTATAAAAAACTGGATGACAGAAATACATTCTTCCTTCCGATTCCTTTAATGCAGGATGGAGATAAATTAAAGGGATTCAATGGTTTTGATCCTAATTATGGTACTTACAGTTATAGAGCAATCAGCCAGTTAAATATCCCACAGGCCGGAGGTGGTTTCTTCAATAGAAATCTTGAAGATGGAATTCATCCGAAAGTAGATGTATTGGGTGCTGAGTTTAAATATGATTTGGGTGGAAATTTTAGTGTTATCAATAAAACAAGATATACCAATATCAATATGAACTATACAGGGATTTTCCCTGCCGGAGCACCCCAAACTGGAGCTGATTTTGCTACAAAACCAATTGATAAAGGAGGTATGGGGATGACGAATTATCAGTATTCATTGGTAAGCAGTGGAGCTGTAGTTAACCCAGAGTTTGTACAAAAACTTGGGTTCTGGGCGATTGATAAGCAGATGAATAATTTTGTGAATGATTTACAGTTCAACTATAAATTTGACAAAGGAAATGTAACGGCCGGATTTTATAAGTCAAATTGGAAATCCCATCAATACTGGAACTGGAGCAATATTCTGACCACTGCTACAGACAGACCTGAACTGCTAAACCTTGTAGATCCATCTCTTAGCCCAAGCAGTGTTGGATATTCTAAAACCTATAATGGAGTGACGGATATGTCTACTTTGCTTAGGGATTCACAGATCCAGGGAAGTCTTAATGATCTTTATTTAAATGTTGACTATAATGTAACAGATGCATTAAGTTTTAACGGAGGAATCCGTTACAGCCGTGATTATTATAGAGGATATAAAGTAAATACTACTACAGCCAATCTTAATAATTCCGGTTTAACAGTTGATGGAACTCATGGTTTTGATACTACAACAGCAGATGATAACATGAATGTTTTAGGCAATCAGTTCACCTACTGGTATTATGATATCAACAAGGTTTCTTATACATTGGCTTCCAATTATAAGATCAATCGTGAAAATGCGGTATATGCCCGTTTTTCTCACGGTTTCAGATCTCCGAATGAAGAAGCTTACTATAATAATATAGGGAAGCTGGATGCTGTAAAGCCTGTATTGACCAATCAATTGGAAGTGGGCTATAAGTATTATTCCCGTACTTTCGATATTGCAGTGATTCCTTTCTATTCGGCGCTTAAAAATCTTTCGTTTACGGATGTTTATTCAGATGGAACTTCGGAGAATAAATTTGCCAATACTACCAATTTTGGGGTAGAAATTGAATGGTATGCGAGATTATTCAATAATATCTTTGAAGTTACTTTCAACGGAACCATTCAGAATCCGAAATATAAAGATTTTACTGGAAGAAATGCTGATGGAACTACCTTCGATTATAGTGGAAATGTAGTAAGAAGAATTCCTAAATTCTATTTCAATATTTCTCCTGCGGTGAATATCACTAAAGAATGGAGAGCTTATGTAAGTATGAATTATTACGGAAAACGTTTCCAGAATGAAGGAAATACGGATGATAATATTTTACCTTCTTTTACAGAATTCGGAGCAGGAATGTCTTATCAACTAGGGAAAATCCGTTTTGCGGTTGATGGAACCAATATATTCAATACCATCGGAATTACAGAAGGAGATCCAAGATCTCAAACTCCCGCCGGCAATATCAGAATGGCAAGACCTATTATGGGGGCCGCTGCCAGAGCTTCTATCACTTTAGATTTCTAAACTCTATTTCTTTATAACTCGAAACCGCCAGGACCTAGTCCTGACGGTTTTTATTTTTTATTGTTATCGTAGATGTAAGATATCACAAGTATTTTTTTCAGAACGTCAAAGACATGTAAAATGTTTACACACTAAAACTCTCAAACCTAACTCTGTTTATTTAAAAAAAGGATTATACTGTTTCTCAAAACCAATCGATGTAGGATTTCCATGACCGGAGAAAACCTGTGTTTCAGGATCCAAGATAAAAAGTTTAGTTTTAATGCCCTCAATTAATTGCTCGTAATTTCCTTTGTAAAGATCTGTTCTTCCAATACTGCCTTCAAAAAGCACATCGCCGGAGATCATGAACTTCTGATTTTCGTTATGGTAAACAACACTTCCTGGAGAATGTCCCGGAACATGGTAAATTTTGAATTTTTCACCATCCATATCAAGTTCTTCTCCTTCGTTAATGTATTCAATATCTACTTTTACAGGATCTACAGGGAATCCGAATCTCATTCCGCTTGCCTGAAGCATATCAAGAACTTCCTGATCTTCTTTATGCATATTTACTGGGACTTTAAAAGTATCAAATGCCCATTGAAGCCCTAAAACATGATCAATATGTGCATGGGTTAAAAGAATTTTCTGAATGTTAAGCTCTTTTTCTTTGATAAAGCTGTCAATAGCCTTAGTTTCCTGCTCATTCATATTTCCCGGATCTATTAGCCAGGCATTTTTATTTTCATTATAAAGAATATAGGTATTCTCACTCGCGAAGTTGCATACGAAACCTTGAATCTGAAGCATAATCTGAATATTTTTATTCAAAAATACGATATTATTAAGAAAATGGCTATTTTTCGTTATCTTCGTCATAATGAAAACTTTGCGAATACTCTTACTTTCCCTGGGCGGGCTGATGTATGGACAGAATATCCAAAGCATCCAGTTATTTAACCCACAGACGAATGATGAAACGCCGGTCATTAAATTTGGTGAACAACTGGTGTTGAGTTTTGACGATCTTACCAATGGCAGTGAGATCTATAGGTACACGATCAAGCACTATGACAGAAACTGGAACGATGATAATTTGTTTTTCACAGAATTTGCCACCGGTACGATGAATGCACTTTTAGATAAGTTTCAATATTCATTCAATACATTGCAGTCATATACTCATTACAAGCTGACTTTTCCTAATGATAAAATTCAACCGAAAATATCAGGGAATTATGAACTGATCGTTTATAAAGACTCTGCTGATAAACCTCTTTTTAAAAGAAGATTTTATCTGGTGGAGGATATGGCTACTTTAGGAGTAAATGTTTCAAGGATAGCTGACGCCAAAAGACCTGATATCAATCAGAGAGTAGAAGTACAAGCTTTGCCGAAAGGGGGTGATCTTTCTTCCAATGTGAATTCTATGAGCTTAAACGTGATGCAGAACAACAACCCTAATATGACGGTTTCCAACTTGAAGCCAAGTTCTGTTTTGGGGAACCAACTGCTATTCCAACAAATGAATCTTGCTTTTCCGGGAGACAATGAATTTTATTATTTCGATAATAAAAATATGACAACCCCTGCGGATATGGTTCGTGCAGTGGAAGTTAAAGATGATGTTAATCATACATATTTACATCCAGTGTGGGCATTCCCTTTAAATTACCAATATCAACCCGATGTAAATGGTGCCTGGTATTATAGAAGAAATGATCTTGGAAGAGAAAGAGATGCTGAGAGAGAAGCAGATTATTCCTGGGTATATTTTTACCTGGAATCTGATCCGGTAGATAAAGATATTTATATTCTGGGTGGGTTCAATAATTTTAAACCCGGCAAAGAAAATCAGATGCAATATGATGCTGCGACTAAACAATATGTGGCTAAGTTATTCCTAAAACAAGGATTTTATAACTATATTCTTGCTACAAAACAAGGAGATGGGCCTTTAGATTTTGGTGAAGTGAACGGTAACTTCTGGCAGACGGAAAATCTTTATCAGGCATTTCTTTACTTTGCACCTTTCGGCCGTAATTATGATGGACTGATGGGGTATGGTGAATTCAGAACTCCTGTTAGAAAATAAGATTTGAAATTTACTTTAAAAATAAAAGGTTGTCTCAGTACGAGACAACCTTATTTTTTTACTTATAATTTCGGTTTTGAATCATCCTCTTCAAAATAAAACATTATTAGATGAAAAAAAATAATTCACAAAACATTGATTTTTGTGAAATAAATTCATGAAAAATTTTCATAATAATAAAATTATTTTTAAATATTTCTCTTTGTTTTAAAATCATTATTGTGTTTTATTTAATGATTTATATTTTCAATTGAATTTTAAGTAATTTACATGTTGTTTTATTGTGAAAAGTTTATACCTTCGTTTCACACTTAACAAATATTATTTATGAAAACAAAATTTATTTTAGCAGTAAGCGTTGCAGCCTGCTCTTTCGTTTTTGGTCAAAACACTCCATCAAAAGTAATTTCCGGTAAAAATGGATTACATGCAGATTTTTTAAGATTTGATAAAAATGGACCCACTTTTCAGGGGAGTCCTGTCTTATTTGATGAAAGATCTGAAAGACTCTCGCCAGGCCAGGCCCGTAAACTAGGAATTGAGACAGATAAGCTAGGTTTTGAAACTCATCGGTTTCAGCAAACGGTTAATGATATTCCTGTTGAATATGGAGTAATGTCTGTACAGACAAAAGACGGTAAAATTGTGGGGCAGTCCGGAAAATGGGTGCTTAAAATTCCATCAGGAGTGGAAAAAAAATCCAATATATCTGAAAGCATTGCTTTGCAAAGCGCTATGGCTTTTGTAGGGGCAGATCAATATAAATGGCAAAATAAAGAAGAAGAGGAATTTATAAAAAAAGAATCTAAGGATGATAATGCAAGTTTTGCTCCTAAAGGTGAGCTTGTATACTATTCAGATCCAACTGATGAAACGCTTAAAGACCTGAAACTTGCTTATAAATTTGATATTTATGCAGAGAAGCCATTAAGCAGACAATATGTATTTGTAGATGCGAAGAATGGAAAAATTTTGGGAACAGATGCTATTATTCATGAAGTAAATACTCCTGGAACAGCCACTACCGTATACAGCGGAAACAGGAATATTGTGGCAGATTCCTATGGCGGAAGCTACAGATTAAGGGAAACGGGAAGAAATGGTGGAACCGCGGTGGAAACCTATAACCTTAAGAAAACTACTAATTTCTCTTCTGCTGTAGATTTTACAGATACTGATAATGCCTGGAATAACGTAAATGCGAATAAAGATCAATATGCTACCGATGCCCATTGGGGAGCTGAGATGACATTAGACTATTATTTTACAAAATTCGGAAGAAAAAGTATAGACAATAATCACTTTGCTATTAAGTCTTATGTTCATTATGGAAATAATATTTTCAATGCTTACTGGGATGGATCTAGAATGCTTTATGGAGATGGAAGCTCTACAACGAATGGCGGAAAACCTTTAACTGCTATTGATGTTTGTGGTCATGAAATTACCCACGGAATGACTTCTAAAACTGCAAATTTAGTATACCAGAGAGAACCTGGAGCATTGAATGAAGGTTTTTCTGATATTTTTGGGAACACCATAGAACGTTGGGCCAGACCTACTCAGGCAAGCTGGACGCTGGGAGAAGATTTTAGTTATGTGATCCGTGATATGTCAAACCCTAATGCTTACCGTCAGCCAGATACCTATAAAGGAACCTATTGGAAAGATGCAACCACTACAGGTTGTGCAGTTCCAAGCTCCAATACCAACGACAATTGTGGAGTACACACCAATTCAGGAGTGCTTAATTTCTGGTATTACTTATTAGTAACAGGAGGAACAGGAACCAACGATAATGGTTTTGCATATAATGTTTCCGGGATAGGATTGGATAAGGCAGGAGCTATTGCCTACAGAACACTGACTACCTATCTTACTTCTACTTCCACCTATGCCAATACAAGAACCTATTCTTTACAGGCTGCCGCTGACCTATATGGTGCAGGAAGTAATGAGGTAACACAGGTTACCAATGCCTGGAATGCAGTAGGAGTTGGTGGGGGAACTTCTCCTGCAGGACTTATTGCGGCTGCTGTCAATGAGTCTCCATATACCATCAGCCCAAATCCGGCAACCGACAGATTTACAGTAGGGTTTAATGGAAAAGCTGGTAAAGGAACTGTAGAGGTGGTTAATTTAACAGGAAGAAAAGAACTTTCTGAAAAAGTTAATCTTACTGATGGGGCAAATAGATTGGAAATAAAGCTTCCATCCAATATGCTTCCAGGAGTATATATTGTAACCGTGAACGGACAGAAAGCCGGAAACCTTATCAAAAAATAAGTTTTAATATATTTCAAGAAAAGGCCGCAGAAAAATTTCTGCGGCCTTTTTATATATTGTCTCAATCGTCTATACAAAATAAAAATCATTCAGCTTTTCTTCACAAAGTGTTTTTACCACTTCTATCCAGCGATCTTCATCATTCAGGCAGGGAATGTAGTGGAAGTTTTCACCGCCGCCATGCATGAACTGTTCTTTTCCTTCTTCAGAAATCTCTTCAAGGGTTTCAAGACAGTCTGATACAAATGCAGGACAAACCACAGCAAGGTTTTTAACCCCTTTTTTAGGAATGGTTTCCAGAGTCTCATCAGTGTAAGGTTCAATCCATTTATCTTTCCCTAACCTTGATTGGAATGAGATAATTGTTTTTTCTTTGGGAAGTCCCATTTTGGCAATCACTGCCTCCGTAGTTTTGTAACACTGATGTCTGTAGCAATAAGCATTGTGAGTATCTACCTGGCTATTAATACAATTGGCATCATCAATTTTACAGGTCTTCGAAGGATCTGTTTTGTAAAGATGCCTTTCCGGAACTCCATGGTAAGAAAACTGAAGGGCGTCAAAATTTTCAGGAAGCTTTTCCTTGATACTTTCCGCAAGACAGTTGATATAAATATCTCTGTTATAGAAAGGTTGGATATAATTGATCTTTACTTTTGGGAATTTCTTCTTTCTTACTTCTTCTGCTTTTTCAATTACAGTTTCTGTAGTACTCATTGCATATTGAGGGTATAATGGAAAAAGAACAATTTCAGAGATCCCCTGATCTACCAATTTCTGGATTCCGGTTTCAATGCTTGGTTCTGCATATCTCATCCCTATTTCCACAGGTACATCTACCAGATTTTGAAGCTTTTTTTGAATCTTTTCAGTAATGACGATTAATGGTGAACCTTCCTCAGTCCATACCGTTTTATAGGCTTCAGCAGATTTTGCAGGTCTTGTTTTAAGGATAACTCCCTGAACAAGCAGTGCACGAAAGATCCAGCGGTAATCAATTACCCTTTCATCCATTAAAAATTCATCAAGATATTCCTTTACATCATTTACAGCCGTAGATCTTGGTGATCCTAGGTTGACCAGTAAAATTCCTTTTTTATTCAATTTTTTTATTTTAATGATGAAACAGACTTTTCAAAATCCGTTACCAATTCTAATACTTTAACAAAGGTATTGTTTTCAACTGAGCCATCAGACTCAAATTTGCCCTTTATCGCCTTGATTAAAAGCTGATGTTTGTCATCAATGACAGCATCAAGGGTTTTTAAAATTAATAATAATTCTTCATGACCTTTCTCTCCATTGGCAGAACCGATAATAAAAGCAACCGGTTTATCCAGGAAAACATTCGTGGAAACACACCATTCCAATAGGTTTTTTAATCTGCTCGGAATACTGAAAATATATTCCGGAGTAGAAATAATAACTCCTGCTGAATCTTGAATGTAATCTCTGATCTTCATAATTTCCTCAGGCGTGTCAACATCAGTTAATGCTGTATCAAAATGAGGAAGAGCAGAAAGATCATCATACATCTGGAATGTGATATTGGAATTTTTTTCCATTACCTGTTCCATCAGCTTCTGATTATTGGAATTCTTTGTAGCACTTCCAATAATAATGAGGATCTTTTTGGGGAGAGTCATGAAATATTGATTATCCGTTTACGGCTTCCACTCTTTCTACAAGATCAGGAACGAATTGCTTTAAAATATTTTCAATTCCATTCTTTAATGTAGCTGTAGAACTTGGACATCCTGAGCAAGCTCCCTGTAGAAGCATTTTAGCTGTTTTAGTAGATTCATCGTATTCCATAAGAGAAATTTTTCCACCATCATTTTCTACCGCTGGAGCCACATACTCATTTAAGATGTCAGAAATCTTTTGCTCATCATCCGTATAATCTCTGTTGATGATCTTTTCTACAGGATTTTCATGTTTTTGAGGTTCAATGTTGGAAATTTCACCACCATTCTGCAGGTAATCCGCGATAAGAGCACGAACTGTGATCATTACCTCATGCCATTCTACGGAATTATCTCTGGTAACAGCCACAAAATTATCAGAGATGAAAACTTCTTTTGCAAAATCAAATTCATTGAAGATAGCTGCTGCTAAAGGAACTTCTTCTGCCGCTTCTCTTGATTTTACTTCTACAAACCCTTCCATAAGCAGTTTGCTGGAAACAAACTTCATTACATTCGGGTTAGGAGTCATCTCAGAATAGATCTGATACATCTCTTTTTTCTTTTGAAGGTAAATTCTTGGGTTGGCCAATAACTCGTCTTCAATCACATTTTTCAGACTTTCAGCTACATGTTCCCATTCAATAGTGTCCTGTTTTGCAACAGCTACAAAATTAGCTGTAATGAAAATTCTTTCTACAAAAGGATAATTGAAAAGTTCCTGTGCTAAAGGAATTTCTGAAACATCTGAAGTTCTGTCCAACTCCAAAGACCCCGGAATCAAGTTGTAATCTGCAACAAATTTCATCACTTTTGGGTTTTCAGTTGGTTCTATAAGTACGGTACGCATTTTTTCGTTAAATTTGAGATACAAAAATACGCATTAGAAGTTAGAAGCTGGAAACTGAGAGTTAGATTTTTGCTATCGCTGTAATTTAGAACTTATATACATAAAGAGATAGTATATTTTAATTTTCAAATTGGCCTATTTTTAAATTTTCAAATTAATACTTATGGCACTTATAAAAGAACTTTTAGGAAAAATACCACAGATCGGAGAGAATACGTTTTTAGCTGAAACCGCTACCATTATCGGAGATGTTACGATGGGAAAAGACTGCAGTGTTTGGTATAATGCAGTCATCAGAGGAGATGTTCATTATATTAAAATGGGAGATAAGGTAAATGTTCAGGATAACGCAATGTTGCACTGTACCTATCAGAAACACCCGTTGAATATTGGAAATAATGTTTCTATTGGGCATAATGCTATTGTTCATGGATGTACCATTAAAGATAATGTACTGATCGGAATGGGAGCAATTGTAATGGATGACTGCCTGGTTGAAGAAAACTCAATTGTAGGAGCAGGTTCTGTAGTGACTCAGGGAACACATATTAAGTCCGGAGAGGTCTGGGGTGGAGTTCCTGCTAAAAAAATCAAAGATATCAATGCCCAGTTATTGGAAGGGGAAGTAAATAGAATTGCCGACAATTATGTGAAATATTCGTCATGGTATAAGGAGAATGTGAAAGACTATGAGCTTTAACTGATGCGTGATTCAAGGTGCTGAATACGTGATTTCGGACTCAAGGTCTTTAGGGAATTACTGGTTAATCTCAAACTTCAAATCTCAAATTTTCAAATATAACAAAAGCTCTGTCTTCCGACGGAGCTTTGTATATCAAGTCTTAGTATTGATTTGATATAGAACCTTTGCTTTATTTTTTATTTTGATTCTGGTGTAATCAGTCTTGCCTCTCCTTTGATGCATTTAACATATGCTGGAGGAGCAATGACCGTACAGTCAGAAGTAATATTATATTTTTCGTTAAAAATCCTTACTTTGTCGGTATATTCATTGATTCTTGGCAGAATTGAAGATTCAATTTTTTTAGAATAAGCAATGTATTGCTGAGGGCCGCCACAAGATTTTACTCCCATAGGCGCAAATGTCCATCCACTGCCATCCGTACAATTTTCCCCTTTGGCTTCAGCTTCAATGGATGCTTTTAATTTATCCAGCTGTGCCTGATCATACTTTTGGCTTTCATCATCAGCAGGTCGGTTGGCAATATCAATAGGAAGATTGGTATCAAGATTTTTTGTTGAATTACAGGAAACCAGCGTTAAAGTAGTACATAATACTATTACAGGGATATAGAGTAAAAATTTTTTCACAATAAACTTTTTCTTTTTAAGAATTTTCAAAACTTATGCCAAGGTAAGAAAATCAAATTCATTTCCGTATTTTTGACAACGATGAACAATCATTTTTTTGACTTAATAGAGTACACCAACAGAAGTGTTTTCCTGACAGGGAAAGCTGGAACGGGAAAAACAACATTTCTTAACGATTTTGTAAGAAGAACAAAGAAAAAGCATGTAGTGATTGCTCCTACGGGAATTGCAGCAATTAATGCGGGTGGAGTAACCATCCATTCCATGTTCGGATTGCCTCTGAGAACTTTTCTGCCTACGACGGAAAGGATAGATACCAGTTTGGCTAATAATATTGCCGACCTGATGCCACATTTCAAATATCGTAAAGATAAGCTCAAGCTTCTAAGAGAGGTTGAGATCATTATTATTGATGAGGTTTCCATGTTGAGAGCGGATGTTCTGGATATGATGGATTTTTCTTTACGGTTTATCAGACGAAATAATCAAAGGTTTGGTGGAGTACAGATGCTGTTTATTGGAGATTTGTTTCAGCTTCCGCCAGTAGTGAGAGATGAGCATATCCTTAAAATGTATTATGATTCTCCATTCTTTTTTGACAGCCATGCCATCAAAGACATTCCGATTGTTACCATTGAGCTTACGAAAGTGTATAGACAATCTGATACTGAGTTTTTGGAAATATTAAATGCAATCCGTGATGGTGATGTAGCAAATATCGATTTCGATCATTTGAACAAAAGATATGATCCCGATTTTGATATGGGTAAAGAATCTTACGTTTACCTGTGTTCCCACAATAAGATGGCAGATGAGATCAATCAGGAAAAGCTTAAAGAAATAAAAGTGGATGCCAAAACCTATGAAGCAAAGCTGGTTGGGGATTTTAAAGAAAATCAATTTCCGAATGACCAGTTTTTGGAACTGAAAATAGGAGCTCAGATTATGTTCATCAGAAATGATATTTCCGGAGAAAAGAAATATTTCAATGGAAAGCTTGGTGAAATCATTGGGTTGGATGAAGATGAAATTCGTGTTGTTCTGGATGAAAGCGAAAAAGAAATTACTGTAAAAAAAGAAACCTGGGAGCAGAAAAAATATTTCCTGGATACGGATAAAACCATCAAAGAAGAAGTATTGGGAAGTTTTGAACAATTTCCGATTAAATTAGCATGGGCTGTTACCATCCATAAAAGCCAGGGACTTACTTTTGATAAGGTCATTATTGATGCAGGGAAAAGCTTTACAGCTGGCCAGGTATATGTGGCTTTATCACGTTGTAGAACGTTGGAAGGGATTGTTTTGAAATCAAAAATTACTCCTGAAGTTATTTTTAAAGATAACAGAATCCTGAGTTTCCATAGCAATACGGTGGCTAACGATCATGTAGAAGCTATTCTGAATCAGGAAAAATATGATTACAGCATCAGAAAAGTACTTCGTACTGTTGATTGCATGTGGTTTTTAAATGAAGTGGAGGAGTGGAACAAACTTTCTTCTGCGACTAAAAATATAGACCGTGTTAAAGCCAATCAGCTTTACCTTCAGCTGAAACACGAAGCTTCCAATCTTGGGAAAATCTTTGAAAAACTGGAACGTATTATCTTCCAGAAAGTAAATAATTTCATTGAGCAGAAAGAACAATGGTCAGAAATTGAAAGCAAATCAAAAGGGGCTGTTAATTTCTTCTTTACTGAAACCAGAAATAAAATTTTTGATCCGTTGAAAGAGTTTTATGCTGAAATTAAAGGTGCAAAAGGGCTGAAGCAGTACAATGAAGAAGTAAAAAGCTGGCTGGAAGATATTGAAGAATACCTCAACAGTTTAAAAGATATTCACCTTCTGGAAGTAAGGCTTCTGGATGAAAAGAATGATAAGGAAGTCAGTATGAAAATTGCTAAAGTTCCTTCACAGGTTCTTACTTTCCAACTTTTTGAACAAGGAAAGACTATTGGTGAAATTGCATTGGAAAGAGGATTGGTTAAAGAAACCGTGATCGGGCACCTGGCGAAATTTGCAGAACAAGGGTTGTTGGATATTTCCAGAGTCATTACCTCAGATAAAATCAAAGCTTTTGAAGATGAGTTTTATAAAAATCCGCACGAGACTTTAACAGAGTGGAAAAATGCTCTGCCAAGTCATTTTGAATTTAATGAAATCAGAATCTTAATCAATCACTACAACTATAAAAAAGAAAAGAATTCCTAGGGAATTCTTTTCTTGCTTTTGAATTATATTAATAGGAGTCTGATGTATCAATTAAGGATACATCGCATTAGTAGTATTGATATTTCCGGTGGTAAATACTGTTCTATTGTAAGTGAAAGTAATATTATTAGCTCTCTTAATAGTAGGTTGTCCATTTTTAGAATAGGAATTTGGCCAGTATGTCATTATATGTGATCTCCTGACCGTCCAAGTGACCTGTTTTAAGGTTGGCAGCATTCACTGCTGTAGCTTGGGTTTCGGTTGTATTACTTTTACTACAAGAAGATGCAATTGCAGCCACCACAAGGCTCATGATGAAAGTTTTTTTGTGAATACTTTCTGAGAAAATAAGTCATTAATTTTTTCCAAAAGTTTATAATTAAAATCATTTAAATAAAAATTCAATTCCAATAGTTTTTCCCTGAACTCATCAATAGATCCTATTAATTACAAAAAGTAACTAATGCAGCTCAGATGTCTTACATTTGTATGGCTTTTAATACCACTTAGAAAAAGGAGATTTTATATCACCTTAAAAATAACATCTCAATATGAAAAATTTTGAAATTTCTGTTTTAGACCTTGCACCGGTAAAGCAAGGAAAAAGCATTCATGATACTTTTCAGGACAGTTTGTCCTTAGCCAATCACGCAGAAAGTTTAGGCTATAAAAGATTCTGGCTGGCGGAACATCACAATATGGAAAGCATTGCCAGTTCAGCAACCTCTGTTTTAATTGGTTTTATTGCCAATGGAACAAAAAAAATCAGAGTAGGATCAGGTGGAATTATGTTGCCTAATCACAGCTCATTAATCATTGCAGAACAATTCGGAACATTGGAATCCCTATTCCCGGGTAGAATAGATCTTGGACTGGGAAGAGCTCCCGGAACAGACGGATTAACTGCTCAGGCTTTAGGAAGAAATCCTGCCATTATCAATGAGCAGTTTCCAAGACAGATTTTAGAGCTTCAAAGGTATTTTTCTAAGGACAATGCAGACGCAATGGTTCGGGCTATTCCGGGAGAAGGATTAGATATTCCACTATATATTTTAGGATCCAGTACAGACAGCGCATGGCTGGCGGCAGAACTTGGATTGCCATATGCTTTTGCTGGACATTTTGCTCCCGAACAAATGGAAATGGCTTTTAAAATTTATAGGGAACATTTTCAGCCTTCACAATATTCAGATAAACCTTATATCATTGCCTGTGTAAATGGAGTTGCTGCAGAAACTTCGGAAGAAGCTCATAAAATGTCAACCACTTTGTTTCAGGCATTCATCAATATTGTAAGAAATGATAGAAAACCTTTTGCTCCGCCTGTAGATGATATGGATGAAATCTGGTCACCAATGGAAAAATCTATGGTTTTACAGAAGCTCAGATATACTTTTATCGGAGACCAAAGTGAAATCCAGGCAAAACTTAAAGATTTCCAGGAAAGATTCAATGTAGATGAACTGATGATTAATTCACATATTTACGATCATCAGAAAAGATTAAGATCTTACGAGATTATTAGAGAAGCGGTGAACTCTTTATCCAAAGCGTAATAAACCCCTCATATAAATTGGCAGATGCTTATTTTTATGAGTATCTTTGCACACAAATAAAAAGTAAAAATGTCTGATATTAAATTAAATACTATTCCGGAGGCTATTGAAGACCTTAGAAATGGGAAAATAATCATAGTAGTAGATGATGAAGACAGAGAAAATGAAGGAGATTTTCTTTGCGCAGCAGAACTCACAACACCAGAAATTATCAATTTTATGGCACTTCACGGAAGAGGGCTTATCTGTATGCCGCTTCCTGAAAAAAGATGTGATGAACTTGGACTAGAAGTAATGGTAAGCAGAAGCAGCGATCCTAAAGAAACAGCCTTTACCGTGTCAGTTGACCTCCTTGGAAACGGCACTTCTACCGGGATTTCTGCAGGAGATAGAGCAAAAACGATTTTAGCTTTGATGGATGAAAAATCCAAGCCTACAGACTTCATGAGACCCGGGCACATTTTCCCGCTTCGTGCAAGAAAAGGAGGAGTATTGAAAAGAGCAGGACATACTGAAGCTGCTATTGATCTTACCCATTTAGCAGGGTTGAAAGAAGGTGGTGTCATCTGTGAAATTATGAACGAAGACGGAACGATGTCCCGTTTACCTGAACTTCATGCATTTGCTCAGAAACATGATATGAAGATTGTTTCTATTGAAGACTTGATTCACTATCAGCTTAAAAAAGGAAATCTTGTAGAAAGGCTGGAAGAGAAAAAAGTAAAAACACATTACGGTGATTTTGACTTCTATGCATTCAGAGAGACTTCTAATGATCAGATCCACTTTGCATTGACAAAAGGTGCATGGACAGTAGATGAGCCGGTTTTGGTAAGAGTACAGTCTTCAGATTCTTATTTTGATGTATTAACAAGATTAAACAACGGTGAAAAACCTTTATTGGAGAAAGTAACCAATATGGTGAACGAAGCTGGAAAAGGAGCCATTATTTTCATTAATAACGTTTCCAATTCTGAAAATACATTAAGAAAACTTCAGCAGTTCCTAAATTATCAGGACGGGCAGGAGCAGCATCCTACTTTAGCATACAACTACAGAGATTATGGTATTGGAACGCAGATCTTAAAGAATTTAGGAATTAATAAGTTTAAAGTAATCACTCAAAACCCTAATATCAAACCTCAGGTTGGAGGATATGATGTAGAAGTTACTGAGCTGGTACAGTTATAAAAAGAGAAGATCGATAGTGAATTTGTTTCACTTTAAATGATTTTTTACCATATAAAATAAAAGGTTTAGGATTTTTCTAAACCTTTTTTTATTTTTAGACCATGACCGAGTCTTTAGAAAAACATATCCGGGAATATGTTGATATTTCAGATGAAAAACTGGAAAAGTATTGCAGTGCCTTTACCCATCGGAAAATAAAGAAGAAAGAATTTTTATTGACGGAAGGCAGTATCTGCGATTTTGAAGGATTTGTAGTGAAAGGATGTTTTAAGGTTTTTCATACGGACAGAAATGCTGCGGAACAAATATTATATTTTGCTATTGAAAACTGGTGGATCTCCGATATAGATAGTTTTATCAATAGAATTCCGTCCAAACTTACCATTCAGGCGCTCGAAGACAGTGAAATTCTTTTGATTTCAAAAAAGGATAAAGAAAAACTATATGTGGAAATGCCGGAGGTGGAAAGACTAATGAGACTCAAATTTCAGAGCTCAATTATTGCTTTACAGCGTAGAATTATTGATAATTTAAGTAAATCTTCAGAAGAGCGCTATATTGAGTTTTTAAAGAAATATCCCGAAACAGTTCATCGTCTTACCAATATTCAGATTGCAGCTTATCTGGGGGTGACCCCTGAATCTCTGAGCAGGCTTCGCAAAAAGATTGTAGGAAAAGCATAAAAAAATCATCTGATTTTTATCTTAACTATCTATAATAACTTCAATATTCTTGATGATTTTAAAAAGTAAAAGTCACAGCAAAATATCTGCTGTGACTTTTTTATGGTTAAAATTCAATTATATAAATTACAATAATGTTATTTCATCAAAGTTTCTGAAGCCATTCAAAAAGTCTTTTACCGTCATTCGTTTCTTTCCTTCTAATTGAAGTTCCTGTGGAAAATAAGCTCCGTCCTGAGTATAGATTTTGAATCCATTTTTTGAAATATCCAATGTTCCGGCAGGTTTATCATGATTGGAAATTTCAAATTTTCCGCCAAATATTTTTAATCCTTTTTCCTCTTCACCAATTTTCAACGTTGTGAAGGCAGCCGGATACGGAGACATTCCAAGGATAAATTGATGTACCGTTTTTGATGCGGCGGTCCAATTGATTCGGGTATCTTCCTTAAATATTTTATAAGCATTTTTAGGGTGTTCTACTTCAGGTTGTGGCTTTTCTTCAATAGTATTGTCTGCTAATCCATCCAGTGTTTTTACTACTAATTTTGAACCCATTTCCATTAGTCTGTCATGAAGATGACCTGCATTTTCATCAGGTAAAACTTCAATTTCTTCCTGAAGGAGAATATTTCCTTCATCAATTTTTTCATTAATGAAGAAAGTGGTTGCTCCTGTTTTCTCCTCACCATTGATGACGGCATAGTTAATAGGTGCAGCTCCTCTGTAATCTGGAAGAAGAGAAGCATGAAGATTGAAAGTTCCCATTGTAGGCATTTCAAAAAGAACCTTAGGCATCATTCTGAATGCTACCACCACAAAAACATCAGCATCAAGCTGTCTAAGTTCCTCTAAGAATTCAGGATTTCTCAATTTTTCAGGTTGAAAAACAGGAATATTATTTTCTGAAGCATATACTTTTACTGGTGACTGGTTGATTTTCTGACCACGCCCGCTTGCTTTATCTGCTACGGTTACTACACCTACCACCTGATGATGAGATTGATGAATAGCCTCCAAAGAAGTTTTTGCAAACTCAGGAGTACCTAAAAAAACGACTTTCAATGATTTCATACTGCAAAGATAAGGTTTTGTAGATGATATGCGAAGTTGGATGGTCTTGATTCGGAGGAAATTCAGACAATTTAAAGCTCAATGTTTAAGGTTCAAGAACTCATTGCTAATTACTTATTACTCATTACTCATGGTTCAATGCATATGTTCTGAAATTCAGCATTTTTACCTTTCCGGAGTCTAATAGAAAAATTAAGTTTTCCAGAATGCTTTCCTTGGAATGATAGCTTAGCTGTATAGAAAGTTCTTCTATGGTTGCTGATTTTTTTGCTAATAGATTGATAATCTGCTGGGAAATATTTTTTCCGAAAATAGATTGTTTATTCTTTTCACATACAGAGCATTGGCCACAGTTTTTCGAATTCTTTTCTCCGAAATAAGCCAGGATAAGTTTCATTTTGCAGTAGTCCTTATCTTCTACATAGAACTTCATTTCTTCCCATTTCTGAATCTTGTTTCGCTGAATATGTTCAAAAAGTTTCCAATAAGCATTGTTCACTGTCCTTTCATCACGAGGTTTCAGGAATTTTATACTCGATAAAGCGCCATCTATATATTCAAGATAGTTTTTCTGTTGAAGTTCTTTTAAACGTTCTTTAATTAAAGGAACACTTACCTGAATTTTATTGCTTATCTGCTGCTCGCTGAACATTACTTTGTGTGTGGTAATTCCGGACATAGTACGAAGAAGAAGCTCTATAAAATAAGCATCTTTTTGAGGCAGCTGATCTATTTCATCAGATTTAATAAAAAGTTCCAGAGAGGATAGGCTCTTATTATCATTGTGGTAAATAATTTCCTGGTTATGAAGAAAATTAAGAACATTATTGATCTTGGCTTTTGATAACCTGGTGAAATTTTGTATTCCGGTTGTATTTAACTGGAACGTTTTCTCGGGTAACTCAAATTCTGCTACCTGAAAAATAGAGTAGAGGTAGCTGATGATCTTTAAAAATTCCGCTTTATTAGGAATCTGATTTTTAAGGATTTGATCAAAATTTAAAAGTTCCTGTTTGTTCCATAGCATAAATGCAAAACTTTCTTTGCCATCCCTTCCAGCTCTTCCTATTTCCTGATAATAATTTTCAATCGAAGCGGCAGGGGAGTAGTGGAGAACAAAGCGTACATTGTCCTTGTCAATACCCATTCCAAATGCATTGGTAGAAATTAAAACCTGATTATCACTGTTATTCCAGAGATTTTGCCTTGTATTTTTATCCTTTGTTGTTAATCCTGCATGAAAATAATCTACATTTTTCAGATGATTTTTCTTTAGAAATTCTGAAAGCAGTTCAGCCTCTTTTCGGGTTCTTACATAAACAATTCCGGAATCCGTATTATACTTTAAAATATCCAGAACACGTTGGAATTTATCAGAGACTTCTTCTGTAAAGATTTTGATATTATCCCTTTTAAAGCTTTTCTGGAAAACTACAGGATTTCTCAGTTCAAGTTTATTTTTAATTTCTTCAAGAACTTTTGGAGTTGCTGTTGCTGTTAATGCCAGACAAGGGATTTCAGGATTATTACTTCTAAAACCTTTGATATTTTGATAACTTGGACGAAAATCCTGTCCCCATTCGGAAATACAGTGTGCTTCATCAACGGCAATGAATGACAGCTCAATTTCTTCGATATTCTGAAGAAACTGGGTGTTGGTTAATCTTTCCGGAGATATGTATAGCAATTTGGTGAGTCCTTCTTTACAACGGTTGTAAATGGCCTCGGCATCATATTCATCTAATTCGGACGACAGATACTCTGCCTCTACACCGCGGAATTTAAGCTGATTTACCTGGTCTTTCATTAAAGCCAGCAAAGGGGAAATTACCAGGCAGGTTCCTTCTTTTAGTAAAGCGGGAAGTTGATAACATAATGATTTTCCAGCACCTGTAGGAAGCAATACTAGTGTATCTTTTTCATTGATGACAGCATTGATAATTTCTTCCTGAGAATCTCTGAAGCCGGTATAGCCCCAGAAATACTTAAGAGTATCATATTTTAGCTTTTGAAAATCCTGTGGAGAAATCATGTTGTAAAAATAAGGAAAGTATCAGACAAAAAAAGCCACGCGATGCGTGACTTTTATATAGTAACTTAATAAGTTTATTATTTAGCTTCGAAGTATACTCTTCTGTTGGCTCTGTTTTTCCATTCAGGGCACTTCGTTGCAGGTTCACACTCAGGGTATTTAAGGTCTTTTTCTCCTTTACCTACAGCGTTTAACTTACCAGATTGAACTCCGTTTTTAATTAGATAATTCTTAACGTTGTTTGCTCTTCTTTGAGATAATTTTTGGTTGTAAGCATCAGTACCTCTTGTATCAGTAGCTCCTACAACATTGTAAGAACCGTTTGAAGAATTGATGTAGTTTACAGCATTATTTAAGATAGGAGTATTTGAAGGTAAAATTCTGTCAGAATTTAAGTCAAATTCAATTCCTTCTAATTTAGTTTCTGTTTCTACTACCGGTCCTGTAGTGGTTGTAGGACAGCCGTTGTTTTCAACAGGTCCAGGAACCGTTACACACTTATCGTAAAGGTCAATAACCCCATCAAGGTCTGTATCAAGAGCAACACCGGCACCATCCACTCTAGCTCCAGCAGGAGTATCAAGCTGTCTGTCCCAATCGTCACATACTCCGTCGTTATCAGCATCTCCTTTCTTACATACTTCGATATCCTGGTTTTTATTAGCCAAAACATCAAGTTTGTAATAGATTTCCTGAAGCGGGTCATGCCACATTAAGTGAGACTCATGTTTTCCTAATTTTACAGAAAGACCTAAAGTAGCGTTGAAGAAATTATCAGAAACCTGCTCTGAACGTCTGTTGATATCGCTGTACGCCATACCTCCACCATCAAATTCATCATCACCGGTTACTACATACATTAATCTACCTTCAAGATCGATTCTTCTGTTTATTTTGAATTTAAGACCTGCACCAGCTTGCATAAACATTGAACCTAATTGGAAAGGTTTAATTTCAGTAGCTAATGTTTGTCCTTTGCTCGTTTTCTGATAAGCTCTGTAAGCAATAGTACCAATACCTGCGTATCCGTGAAGGGCCCATCTGTAAGGAGAATGGTTGTCAACTCTTCTCAAAAGGTTAGAGAAATTGATGTCTCCTAAAAGGGAAATTGCATCATACTGAGTTCTGCCTGCTACAGCACCCGCATCAGGGGCTGCATCTTTGGTATTGAACCATCCTTGTCTTGTCTCACCTCTGTCATACTGTAAGTTGATTCCAAAAGCGTGAGTGATGGCTTTATCAATACTTACATAAGCTGAATATCCAAAAAGGTTTTTACCATTACCATTTTTGATGGATGTTAAATCTGCAGATTGAAGTAGTGGAACTCCAACCCCCGCGGAAATAGACCAGTCATTAAATCTTTTTGATTGATTGGTAAATGGGGAAACATTGGCAGACCCAGACGAGAACGTATTGGGATACTCTCCTTTTGAAACTGCCGTTGAGTCTTGTGCATAGCTGGCTGTAGGAATTGCCAATGCTAAAGCAACAATTGCTAAACTTAATTTCATAGTGTTATTTTTTTAGTTAAGTTATTTTAAATGATTTTTTTACGTTAAAAAGTGATTTTTATATTATTTTTTCCAAAACAATAATGGCTATATCTTGATGATTTTGTGCCTATTGCCCGGAAAATGATATAAAGGTATGTAAAAAAAGTGGTAGTAGAAAAAAAATAAACCGAAAAGAGCAATTCTTTTCGGTTTATGTATTGTAACAAGAAATTATTTTTTCTTTTTCTTAGCCGGAGCTTTTTTTACTGGTTTTTTCACAGGAGCATCTTCATAGTCTTTCTTTTTAATAGAATTCCATTCTGAGCTTTCTATAAATCTTACCGTAACTTTTCTGTCTGCCAATCTTTCAGCATCTGAAGCTGAAGCTGGAATAGTAGCTTCTGCTGAGCCTACTCCTCTTGATTTCAACACACTTTCATTGATCCCTCTGTTTTCAAGAGCATTTACTACTGCAGCAGCTCTTTCTTTAGATAGTCTTAAGTTGTATGCAGCATTTCCTTTAATATCAGTGTGTCCTGTTAGTAAGTAGTTTCCTCCGTTTTCTTTGATAATTGAAGCGGCAAGGTCTAATTTACTGTTAGATTCAGGTCTGATGGTAGCTTTGTTAAAGTTAAAGTAAATATCTTTAAGTGTTCTCTCTACCTCTACAGCAGTTTGATTATTGTCTTTTTTCACAGGACAGCCGTTGTTTTCAACAGGTCCAGGAACCGTTACACACTTATCGTAAAGATCAATAACCCCATCAAGGTCTGTATCAAGAGCAACACCGGCACCATCCACTCTAGCTCCAGCAGGAGTATCAAGCTGTCTGTCCCAATCGTCACATACTCCGTCGTTATCAGCATCTCCTTTCTTACATACTTCGATATCCTGGTTTTTATTAGCCAAAACATCAAGTTTGTAATAGATTTCCTGAAGCGGGTCATGCCACATTAAGTGAGACTCATGTTTTCCTAGCTTGAAAGAAAGACCTAAAGTAGCGTTGAAGAAGTTGTCAGAAACCTGCTCTGAACGTCTGTTGATATCGCTGTACGCCATACCTCCGCCGTCAAATTCATCATCACCGGTTACTACATACATTAATCTACCTTCAAGATCGATTCTTCTGTTTATTTTGAATTTAAGACCTGCACCAGCTTGCATAAACATTGAACCTAATTGGAAAGGTTTAATTTCAGTAGCTAATGTTTGTCCTTTACTCGTTTTCTGATAAGCTCTGTAAGCAATAGTACCAATACCTGCATATCCGTGAAGGGCCCATCTGTAAGGAGAATGGTTGTCAACTCTTCTCAAAAGGTTAGAGAAATTGATGTCTCCTAAAAGGGAAATTGCATCATACTGAGTTCTGCCTGCTACAGCACCCGCATCAGGGGCTGCATCTTTGGTATTGAACCATCCTTGTCTTGTCTCACCTCTGTCATACTGTAAGTTGATCCCAAAAGCATGAGTGATGGCTTTATCAATACTTACATAAGCTGAATATCCAAAAAGGTTTTTACCATTACCATTTTTGATAGAAGTTAAATCCGCTGATTGAAGTAACGGAACTCCAGCTCCTACTGAAATAGACCAGTCATTAAATCTTTTTGACTGATTGGTAAATGGGGAAACATTAGCAGAACCAGAAGAGAATGTATTAGGATACTTTCCATCTGTAGCTGCTGATGAATCTTGTGCATAGCTGGCTGTAGGGATTGCCAAAGCTAAAGCAACAATTGCTAAACTTAATTTCATCGTGTATTATTTATTTTGATTTTTTAAAGCGGTTTTCTGCTTTTATATTATTTGGTTGGACATCCGTTGTTTTCAACAGGTCCGGGAACTGTTACACATTTATCATAAAGATCGATAACACCATCAAGATCCATATCAAGAGCAACACCAGCACCATCTACTCTTGCTCCAGCAGGAGTATCAAGTTGTCTGTCCCAATCGTCACATACTCCGTCATTATCAGCATCTCCTTTTTCACACACTACAAGATCTGTAGTCTTATTTTCTAAAACGTAGGTTCTGTAGTATGCTTCCTGAAGTGGGTCATGCCAAGCTAAATGAGAATCGTGTTTTCCTAATTTGAAAGATACCCCTAAACTTACAGTCCATGCGTTATCAGATTTTCTGTCATTAAGCATGTTGTATGCTGTGTAAGCTGGACCACCGCCATCAAATTCGTCATCACCACTGATGATGTACATAGTTCTTGCTTCAACATCAATAAGTTTAGAAACATTATATTTAAGTCCTAAACCTCCCTGATAGAATACGGAACCAATATCCAGAGGTTGTCTTACAAATGAAGGAATTCTTTTCGGATTATCACTCCATCTGTTTTCATTATTATCATGTAATGACGTTCTGAATGCCTGAAGCCCGATACCCATGTATCCATGGAAAGCCCATCTGTAAGGAGAATGGTTATCAACTCTTCTTAACAAGTTTGAGAAGTTGATATCTCCCATTAAAGCTAATTGGTCAAACTGCGTTGTTGCAGTAGCAACTCCTGCAGCGGCACCCGCAGCACCCGTAAGTTGTCCTGTCTGTTTAGTTTCTCCTTTAGTATACATCAAGCTTAAACCGAAAGTGTGTGAGATTTGCTTATCAATACTTACATAAGCATTATACCCCCAATTGGTTTTATCTTTACGTAGAGATTTAAGGTCAGAATGAACCATAAATGCTGCTCCTCCACCTACTGAAATAGACCAATCTCTGAAGCGTCTTGCTTTGTTGTCAAAAGGTTGTACGTTAGCGGAGCCTGAAGAGAATGTATTAGGATACTCAGTAGAAGAGTTTACTGTAGTACTGCTGCTTTGTGCGAAAGCGGCAATTGGCAAGGTTGTAGCCAATAATAATAAACCTAATTTCATACAATATGTTTTATGTTTTAAATAAAATCTTTTAATAATATTCTGGAAAAATCCCTTTCAAAAAGATGTTTTTTATGAGGGATTACTAATCTTTCTGATATAAAATTTAATTCATTATATGTAATGATATCAATATCTATTATCCTGTCTGTATAACCACCGGATACTTTTGAATCATTAATTCTTCCCATTTCAGCTTCAATGTTTTTAATACAATCAAGCAGCTGAATTGGTGAAAGATGCGTGAATATTATTGCTGCAATATTACAAAAAATATTGGAACTGACAAATTCTACAGGATCAGACATTAAAAATTCGCTTACCTGTGAAATTTGATTTCCGGCTTCCTTTATTTTTTGTAAAGCCTGTTCAATATTTTTTTTTTGCTCTCCAAGGTTACTTCCTAGTAACAAAACTACCCTTTGCTGCGACATATTGAAAAATTGATTGATTTATGAGAAGTTTCTTTAAAAATGTTTTGGCAAATATAGTAGCAATAATCATACTTTGTGCTGTATTTTTCGTCTTTTTTATTATGATGCTTGTGTTCAGTTCTATGGGAAGTGACAAGTCTGTGGCAGTGAAAAAGAATTCGGTTCTTACCATTAATTTAAAGACCAATATAATAGACAGCCCTACTGAAGAACAAATGGACCTGTTTGGACTGGGCAGCCAGAATAAAAACGTTCTTCTATATGACGTACTTGAGGCGATTAATAAGGCTAAAACTGATGATAATATTAAAGGAATCAGTATTGAGACCGATGACCTGAATGCAGGACTTACTCAAATTGATGATCTTAGAAATGCTATTGAAGATTTTAAGAAAAGCGGAAAATTTGTGTATGCTTATGGAAACGGAGTTTCTCAATCCGCTTATTACCTGGGATCAGTAGCAGATAAATACTATCTTCATCCTGCTGGAGGTATAGAATTGAAAGGCCTTTCTACTGAGGTAACCTTCTTTAAAGATTTTGCAGATAAGTACGGTGTTGGAATAGAGGTAATTCGTCATGGTAAATTTAAATCTGCGGTAGAGCCTTTCTTAAGAAATGATATTTCTCCTGAAAATAAAGAACAGCTGAGTACTCTGTTAAATGACCTTTGGAAAAATACATCCTATAAAATGGCTGCCTCCAGAAAAATTGATACAGTTCAGTTCAGAACAATTGTTGACAGCTTATACGGGATGATTCCTGAGCAGGGATTAAAATATAAACTGGCAGACAAGCTTATCCAGAAATCAGAATATGAGGATATGCTTAAAACAAAGCTGAATGTAAAGAATGAAGAGAAACTGAATAAGGTTTCTTTAACAAATTATATCAGTTCTTTTGCTGATGATGATAAATCGGGTGAAAAAGTAGCGATATTATATGCATCGGGATCTATTAACAATGGAGATCAATATAATGACATTCACTCTGAGAAGTATGTTAAATACATTAAAAAACTACAGGAGGATGATAAAGTGAAGGCGGTAGTATTCAGAATTAACTCTCCTGGGGGAAGTGCAAATGCTTCAGATGAAATTTTATTTGAATTACAGCAGCTGAAAAAGAAAAAACCACTGGTTGTTTCTTTTGGGGACTATGCAGCTTCTGGTGGTTATTATGTAGCAATGGCTGCTGATAAGATTTATTCTGAGCCTAACACGCTTACCGGTTCTATTGGAGTATTTGGTGTATTGCCTTACTATAAAGATATCGCAAATAAGAACGGTATTCGTGCAGATGTTGTGGCGACTAATGCTAATTCCATGTATTATTCAGGATTAAACGGAGTAACACCTTATGGAGTAAACATGATGACAAAAAGTGTGGAAGGTACTTATAAAAGATTTGTACATTTCGTTACTCAGAATAGAAAGAAAACATTTGAGCAGATTGATAATGTAGGTGGAGGTAGAGTTTGGAGTGGCGTACGTGCTAAGGAAATCGGCTTGGTAGATGAGCTTGGAACTCTTAACGATGCTGTGAAATTTGCAGCACAGAAAGCAGGAGTGAAGTCTTACTATGTAGAATCCTATCCTAAGAAAATGACCCCATTCGAGCAAATTTTCAAAGATCTTAATGAAGACGATGTTTCTGCAAGAATTATCAAAAATAAAATAGGAAAGTCCAATTATGAAATCCTTCAACAGATTACAGACAAGAAGCTGCAGTCTGAGATAAAAATGGAAATGCCTTACCAGATTAGAATCAACAACTAACTAAATTATATTGTACAAAAATCCCGGATCTGAATTTCAGATCCGGGATTTTATTTTTTTATCAGCATTACATCAGCTTTTCTTCGTAGCCATTCCGTAAATCCAGAGGACAATTAAAGCGCCTCCAATAGCGAGAATCCAGCTTCTAGGATTCCAGAATGAGGTAACATCTCCCCAATGCAAAATGTAAACTCCTATAGCGCCTCCTACAAATGCTCCTACAATTCCAAGGATAATGGTGATAAGCCAGCCTCCTCCCTGAGTTCCTGGCATAATCATCTTAGCGATTGCACCTGCAATAAGACCGAATAAGATCCATGTTATAATTCCCATAGTTGCAAATTTTTTAATGGTTAATATTTAAAATTGATTTGTTTACTAATGTAAGGGAAAACATGATATAAATCATCTTTTCTTGAAGAATGAGTCTACAAATTCCGTACCATTGAAAAGCTGCAGGTCTTGCATTTTTTCTCCTACGCCTATATATTTTACTGGAATTTGAAACTGATCTGAGATGCCGATTACCACACCTCCTTTTGCTGTTCCGTCTAATTTTGTGACTGCTAAAGCGTTTACTTCAGTTGCTGCAGTAAATTGCTTGGCCTGTTCAAATGCATTTTGTCCTGTAGAACCATCAAGTACCAATAAGATTTCATGGGGAGCATCAGGAATTACCTTTTGCATTACCCTTTTAATCTTGGAAAGTTCGTTCATCAGGTTGATTTTATTATGAAGTCTTCCTGCAGTGTCAATGATCACAACATCTGCATTTTGGGCTACAGCACTTTGTACAGTGTCAAAAGCTACAGAAGCAGGATCAGACCCCATCTCTTGTTTTACAATAGGGACACCCACTCTTTCACTCCAGATAACAAGTTGGTCAACTGCCGCGGCTCTGAAGGTATCCGCAGCTCCAAGAACTACTTTTTTACCTTCTGATTTGAACTGGTGAGCCAGCTTTCCAATCGTTGTTGTTTTTCCAACACCATTTACTCCTACCACCATTATAACATAAGGTTTTTTTGAAGTATCAATGTTTCCTGTTCCAGCGTGAGGGTTTTCAAGCAGCAATCCTGAAATTTCCTCACGAAGAATAGCATCCAGTTCGTTTACCCCCACATATTTATCACGGGCAACACGTTCTTCAATTCTTTCTATGATTTTAATGGTAGTGGAAGCGCCTACATCAGATGCAATCAGTACTTCTTCCAGATCATCCAGAACTTCATCATCTACTTTGCTTTTACCGACTACGGCCTTCGTCATTTTTTCAAAGAATCCCTGGCTGGATTTTTCCAATCCTTTATCCAGAGTTTCCTTTTCTTCCTTTTTGAAAATATTTTTAAACCAACTCATAGTTTTAGTTTATTCTTATCTTTTGTTTTTAATCACTGCTGTGGCTTCTACTTCGATCAGTACATCATTCCTGAATAGTTTGCTTACCTCTATAAGGCTGCTTACAGGAGCATTCTGAAGATTGACATATTCGTCCCTGACTTTTCTGAAATCCGGAGTTTTTGAGATGTCTGTAATGAAAATGCTAAGTTTGACAATGTCCTTTCCTGTACCTCCATACTCTTTCAGAATATTTTCAATGTTTTTGAAAACTTGATGCGTCTGTTCTTCCACATTGTTTCCCACCAGATTTCCTTTTGAATCTAAAGGAACCTGACCAGACAGTAAAATCATTTTGGAAGTACCACAATCAATGCTTACTGATTGTGATAATCCCGGGATGCTGAAAACTCTTGGTGAATTTTTGTATTCTATAGGATCCATTGTTTTCTGACTGAATGAAAATTGGAAAATAACTGTACATATTAGAACAAAAATCTTCATCATATTTCACTGATTAATAATCTGGTGAACAAAGATAACAAAAAAACTACCCAAAATATGAGTAGTTTTTTATATTGTAAATAAAGTATTGATTATTTTTTCAAAAAACCATCTACTTCATCAGCATTCATTACTTTTTCTTCGAAAACGTAAGCTCCTGATTTAGAAGACTTCACCATTTTCACCACTTTAGTCATTTTCTTAGACCCGGTTTGTAGGGTTGCTACTACTTTCTTTGCCATTGTAAGTTATATTTATAAATTACTTGATTTCTTTGTGAAGGGTAGATCTCTTAAGAACCGGATTGTATTTTTTCAATTCCAATCTCTCTGTAGTGTTCTTTTTATTCTTTGTAGAAATGTATCTAGACATTCCTGGCATACCGCTTTCTTTGTGCTCTGTACATTCAAGGATTACTTGAACTCTATTTCCTTTTTTTGCCATGATTTATTAATTCTTTTTAATCAATCCGTTTCTAGTAGCTCTTTCAATAGCTTCCTCGATTCCAATCTTGTTAATCACTCTCAATCCATGAGCTGATACTTTCAGTGTAACGTGCTTATCTTGCTCTGGAAGGTAAAACTTCTTCTCTAATAAGTTAATTTCAAAACGACGCTTCGTTTTGTTATTAGCGTGAGAAACGTTGTTACCAACCATTGCACGCTTTCCTGTTATTTGGCAAATTCTTGACATATCTCGATGTTCTTATTTGTATAATATTTGAGAGTGCAAAATAACGAAGAATTTTTTATATAGACAAATCTTTTGGAAAATATTTATAAATAAGTGGCTGATTATAAATATTGATTTTTTAAAATATCCGAATTTCTGGGATATAGCATGAAATCAGTGCTGATATATTTCATACAGGCTTTTTTTCAGGCAAGAAAATTAATATTCTATCTTTGTTTTTAATTAATCTAAATAAAAATTATGAAGAGAATTTATATTCTATTGTCTATGCTGCCAGTTGGTTTATGTGCTCAGAATTTTACGGAGATACAGACCGGAATGAATAATTTTTATTTCTCGGCAGCGGATATTGCTGATGTGGATAATAATGGTACGTTGGATATTGCTATGAATGGTGCCATAGATTCTGATGGAGATGGAAATCCTGATGCAACTTATAATGAAGTTTATCAAAATACGGGAACTACTTTACAGCCTTATACCGATCTGGGCGGCGATGTGACGCATCTAGGGGATATAAAATTTATCGATTATAACAATGATGGGCTGATGGATATTATTTCCACCGGATTGAGTTATATGGATATTGTAAATTATAAGCATTATCGTTTTAAAAATACAGGGGTTGGTTTTGTAAGAGAAAATGAGCTTCCGGGAAAGATATATGGTTCATTGGAAGTTTTTGATTTTAATCATGACGGAAAGCCAGACTATGCTATCAATGGAACTCAGTTTGCTCACGGAGGAGGTTTTAAAAATTCTGTTGATTTTTATAAAAACACAGGAGCAGGTTTTGATCTGACTGATAATTGGGTCGATGGGACTCAAAATGGAAGCTTTAAAGTGGTAGATCTTAATAATGACCAGCTTTTAGACCTTGTAATTATCGGATCGGATATCAATGGTGACCCGGTATCCAAAGTATATATCAACCAAAACGGAATATTGGTAGATACACAGGCTCTTGATTCTTTAATTTCAGGAAAACTGGAAGTAGCGGATTTTAACGCGGATGGGTTCCAGGATATTGTAGTGGCGGGTAAAGATCCAAATGATGATCCTTATCTTGCTGTTCTGATGAATGACAGAACCGGTAATTTAGTTACCCATCAGATCACATCAGAGATCTCTGAAGCTTCAATAAGTGTTGGAGATCTGAACAATGATGGATACTATGATTTTATGATTGCAGGAGATATTAATTATAACGCAGTGGTAAAATCCTATTTATATAATCCAGCCAGTCAAACGTTTACAGAAGGAACTATCACAGGCTTGCACAGTTTAGGAGGACCTGGGACGATGCAGCTATTTGATTTTAACAAGGATAATCATCTGGATGTATTGTTAAGCGGATTTGATTGGGCAGGCCAGGATAATCCATCTTTGACAAAGGTTTTTAAAAATAATTCTACAGAGCAGAATGTAAAACCAATGGCCCCAACTCACCTGAATCTGACTAAAAATGGAAACCGATTTAATTTTACATGGAATGGAGCAGCAGACGATAAAACCCCTGCCAATGCATTACGTTATGAGATTAAAGTAGGATCTACACCTGGATCACAGAATATTGCCAAATATATTGTAACTACACCTTCATGGTTTCTGGATCTTGATCCGTCTGTTCAGAATGTATACTGGAGTGTACGATCAATTGATGCGTCTAAAGTATATTCTGATGCTTCTACACAAGGTTCGTTATCAACCAATGAATATACGAACAATCGTGAAAAAGAGTTTACTATTTATCCGAACCCAGCCTCTGATAAAGTGTATATCAAAGGGGAGAAGGCTTCAGAAGCTGAAATTTATTCCATCGAAGGAAGAAAACTAAATATCATTTTAAACAGAGATCAATCTATTGATGTGTCTCATCTTCCAAAAGGAGTATATCTATTAAAACTGAAGATAAAAAACGAAATAACCACCAAAAAACTTACTATTAAGTAACTGAATCATTCTATCTTGAGAGAAGCCAGACGTCCAGCTGGCTTCTCTTTTTTTATTCCGGCAATCTCTTGGGATTGGCTTTATGGAAATGAGTTAAATGTTGCTCGCAGATCTCGCGGATGACGCAGATGGGTGTGGTTATTTGTATTCAAATGAAAGAAATGGTGTTAGTCATTTAATCTGCAAAAGTTTAATTTTCCACAGATTTTACAGATTAGCACAGATGTTTGTTTTAAATAAAAAATCTGCGTTATCTGCTTCATCAGCGAGAATTCAATATCTCTCAGATTGTGCAGATAACGCAGACTATATTTTAAAGTGTAAAAATCAGTGTTACTGATGTTCAATCACTATGCTTTCTTTGTTTTTGCCTGAAACCATTTAATCAGATAATAGAATAATAAAAATCCTAAAGCGAACATTGAGAACCTGGAAAGAAGATCTCCGGCTCTGGAGTAGAATGTCATTCCATCATAAAGATTAACTTTTGAAAATAATGCAGTTTGGTCCCCATAGAAAGTATCTGCTGTCACTTCACCTTTGGCATTGATATGGGCAGAAATTCCACTGTTGGCGGCACGGGCGATTTCTCTTCTGGTTTCAATGGCTCTTAGTTTTGCGTAAGATAAAAGCTGCTTGTGGCCTTCAGTAACGCCCCACCATGAATCATTGGTCATAATAGCAAGGAAATTAGCTCCTTTTTTTACGTAATCTGTGACAAACTCACCATAAATACTTTCGTAACAGATAATAGGCGCCATTTTCCCTTTGTTGTAAGGATTGGAAAAGGCGATTCTTTCTTTGTCTGTTCCTAAAGAGGCAACAGTTCCACCTAAATTCAGCATAGCGTCTCCTAAAAGAGGCTTTAGAACATTCATATAAGGGAAGATTTCAACACCGGGAACCAATTTTCCTTTGTGATAAACCTGTGTTTTTTGTTGAGGAGCGAGCTGAATCGCCGTATTGTAGCTTGCTACCCAAACTCCCTGGTTAATCTGATAAGCTTCTTTGGGTAAAGTTGCCGGATCGAAATATAAACGGTGTGAAGATATTCCTGTTGCAAAAACAGATCCCGGATGTTTAGACAGAAAATCTCTGACATTATTTAAAAGCAAGCTTTTTTCCAAGCCGGTTTCAGAAATGGAACCTCTACCGGGCAGGGCTGTTTCTGGAGCGATATAGTAATCTATTTTTGTGGTTGAATTTTTTTCAGCCAGTGCCAAAAGATCCTGTTCAATCGTTAAACTGTCTTTTGAATATTTTTCGGCATACGGATCAAGATCAGGTTGCAGCATTAGTACATTCACCTGTCCGGATGGTTTTTCATTAAAATTGTTATACTTTATGCTCGAAATAATCATAGGAACAGCGATTAAAGCTGCTATAATCGATGAATTTTTAATCAGGTCTTTTTTCTTTCTTCCTGCTTCCCATGTTCTTACCGTATAGAAAATAAGAACGTTGATTAGTAAGATCCAAAAGCTTCCGCCGGTTGCTCCTAAGGTATCATACCATTGAATCAGTTTGGGATAATCTGAAAATACATTTCCTAAATTCAGCCATGGCCAGGTAAGTTCCCAGCCTAAGTGAAATTTTTCAAAACTCATCCAGATAGCAATGAAGAATCCTAATCCCCAATAAGTTCCCTGAGCATTTTTATACCAATGATAACATTGGAATACCAAAGAATACAAAAGTGAATTGACAAGAACCGGGAATACAACAGCCATCATAGAATGGCTTCCGTCCGGATTTTTGGAGCCATACAGCCATCCTGTAGTGACAATATTCCAGATGACGAAACAAAGATAGGATAGCCCGAAGATAATCCAGCTCTTTCTTTTGTAATCTGAAAATTTTGAAATTCCATGTTCCATCATCAGAAGAGGAACGAGGGCGAAAAAGATAAAAAAAGGAACTCCATAAGTAGGCCAAGAGACCGACAGCAGCATTGCTGAAATAAGTGTTAGCAGAACGTATTTCATTAAATTATTTTAATATACAAATTTAATGTTTTTGAAATGAATATATTAGCATCCGATGTTAAAGAAATTATATAAAATTATTATTCTCCCTTATACGCTGTTTTTATTGTATCTGTTGTTTCTGGGAATGGGAAGATTTCAATATGATGATAACCTGATTACTGTGGAACCTGTGTTTTCTACCATTAAATTTATCCAGGGTGCAATGTCCTGGAAGGATATTGTTATTATTGTGATAGGAAATATTGTGATGTTTGTTCCTTTTGGTTTTTTGGGGTGGGTCTTTCCAGAACTAATGGATCTGAAATCCTTGGTTTTTACTTTCATCCCTGCCATTACCATTGTGGAAGGACTTCAGTATTTTACAAGAATGGGAATATTTGAGGTAGATGATATCCTCCTGAATACATTTGGTGTGTATTTAGGATGGCTGCTTCGAAGATGTATTGAAAAAAGATTTAGCTGTTGAGTTCTTTTGCCCTTTTTTCGGCATTTAAAATTCCCAGTTTTAAAATTTCTTTGAAACTATTTTCTTCAAAGGTTTTTAATGCTGCTTCTGTAGTTCCGCCTTTAGAAGCTACGTCTTTGATGAGTTCTTCAAGGTTCTTGTCAGAATTGTTGATGAGATGGTAAGCACCCAGCATAGTCTGTTTTACAAATAGCTTAGATAGGTTTTCTTCAATTCCCATTTCGATGCCTGCTTTAATCATAGCATCAATGATATAGTAGAAATAGGCAGGTCCGCTTCCGGAAAGAGCGGTAACACCATCCAAAAGATTTTCATCTTCCAAATAAACAGATCTCCCCGTACTGTTTAGCAGCCTTTCAATATTGATAAGCTGGCTAAAAGAAATGCCATCTGCAGCAGTATAGCCAGTAATTCCCATTCCTATAAGGGTAGGAGAATTAGGCATTGCTCTTACAACAAGTGGATGGTTTAATGATTTTTGAATTTTCTCAATATTAATTCCGGCCATAATGGATAAAACCATTTGGTTTTCCTTTAAAGTAAATCTGAAATTCTGAGCCACTGTTTGGAAGTCTTGTGGTTTTACGGCAATAATAATCAGGTCAGCATCCAGTTCTGTAACTTCGTCAAAGGTAGATGTTTTTGATTGGGGGAAATCTTCCGCTATTTTGGAGATTTTGGTCTGGCTTCGGGTAATCAGGTGAAGGTTTTCCGGCTTAATCAGTTCATATTTCAAAAATGATTTTGAAAATGACAGTCCCATATTTCCGGCTCCCAAAATAGCTATTTTCATGTTGTGGTGATTTTGAAACGAAAATAATGTTTTTTATTGTGATAGGAAAGATGAAGTTAACTTATATAAGTTTTCTCTTCAATAAAAAAGTCCGGCAGATGCCAGACTCTTTTTAGTGTTAAAACGGTTTTACTCCACAGGGAATTCCGGTCGTCTCATTTTATATTTTGTTCCTGAAAGAGCTTCAAGAAAGGAAACCAAAGCTTTTTTCTCTTCTTTTGTCAGCTTTAAAGGCTTTAAAAGAGGATCTGTTACGGGATAAAGAGGATCTTTCTGCTTAGCTTCAGGAGAAGGGTCTATCATGTGCATTCCACTGTTGTATATATTTACGATACCTTCCAGTTCTCCAAAAAATCCATTATGCATCCATGGCTGGGTGAGCATCAGGTCTCTTAATTGAGGGGTTCTGAACTTTCCTACATCTTCAGGTTTTTTGGTGATATTATACAATCCTAGATCTTCATATTTTCTTTTGTAATAAGTAAGCCCAATATTATGAAAAGATTCGTCTGTAAGATATTGTCCGCTATGGCAGTTCATGCAGCGTGCTTTTGTTCTGAAAATATGCATTCCATAGATTTCTTCATCTGATAAGGCATTGTACTTTCCCTCCAGAAATTTATCAAAACGGCTTGGCTGGCTTTTAATCGTTTTTTGGAAATCGGCAATTGCTTTTACAATTCTGTCGTAGGTTACTTTCTCATCTCCATACGCATTCTTGAAAAGAGGTTTGTATCCCTTCAAAGCTTGAATTTTTGCAGGTAATGTTTTTACATCCATTGCCATTTCATGATGAGCACCTAATGGGCCGGCAGCCTGCTCTTCAAGAGTCTTTGCTCTACCGTCCCAGAAAAAGATCTGTCTTTCGGCAATATTATAAAGAGATTGTGTATTTCTGTTTCCCAAAAGATGGTTGTTTCCTAAAGCAACCTGTCTTCGGTCTGACCAACCCATTTCAGGATCATGACATGAGCTGCACGAAATCTGATTAGATTGAGACAATTTTGGATCAAAGAATAACATTTTACCCAGGATAACACCAGGTTTATCTTGTTCTACAAAAAATACTGAGTCTCTTTTAATAGGGGAGAATTCTTTCCACTTTACACCATAATCAATATCCGGTTTTGGCCATTCTGTGATTGCCTTTTTATAGCTATTTACAATATCTTCAATAGTGGGATTTTGAATATCAAGTATATTTTGATTTACTTTAGGGGTAAAACTCAGTAAAATCAGGACCATACCCCCTAATCCCCAATATATTAATTTTTTCATGTCTAAAATGTTATCCCTATGCTTGCACCTAAGAAATTATTATTTTTTTCCTGGATTTTTTGTGTCTGGTATTGCGCGCTTACAAAGAATGCAGGCAGTTTATCCAGTTTAAAATCATATCTTACTGAAGCTCCTAATGCTGTAATATCACTAGCCTGGAACATATAGTCCTGCAATACCCATTCATCAACAGCAGCATTTGAGGTTGTGCCCAGAGCATTGATGGATTGGTTGACTACTCTTTTATAGAAATAAGGCTGAAATGTAAATACCTGGTTATTGTTAATCTGCTGCTTATAATCGGCATTAAGTCCGAAGTAGGAGTAGGTGAACTTCTGCCCTGAGTTGGGATAAAGTCTACGCTCTTTTATTTCTTCATATCCAAAGAAAGGAACTGCAGTAATAGAGAAATTCTCTTGGATATACTGATAAAAACCTTTGACAGATGCTGTGTAATTTTCTCTGCGGTAAGCTTCTCTTTCGAAGATTTGAGTCATTATAGCTGTATTCATAGAATACCCATATTCAGAGCCTGTTTTTCGGGAGCTCATATATCCTGCCGATACACCAACACGGTGTTTTTCATTAATAGTAAAAAACTTTGCTCCTTCCAATTCAATCTTTTCATTTTTCAGGTCAGAAGTGTTATGGTTTTCGTTGGAACTATCATTATAACTTTTAATATTGCTGGATTTTCCCATTGAAGCCTGAAGATAGAAGTCTTTTCCTTGTTTGTTGGAAATCTGAATTCCTCCTTCATAAGCAAATTCTTCGAAAGTATTGGCAGGGCGTGTTCCTCCATTAAATAAGTAATTAGAGAAGCCAAGTCCTGACATCAAATATACATAAGGTCTACCCAAAAGGCTTTGAAATTGAATTGAATTGTTCTGAGTATATTTATTAAATTCACCAAAAACTCCAATTTCATATTCTCTGAAAATTTGGTAGTTCACACCCGCATTTATTCTCATGTCTGAAGTTCTGCTTTCCAGTCTGGGATCTTTTGAACGATAGCCCATCTGTGCAGAATAGCTTATTTGCCCGGCAACAGTCCATCTGTTTATTTTCTCAAGGTATCCTCCAGCAAACTGATAACGTTCAAGATTTAATTTTCCTCCAACGGAATCTGAAGTGATGTAGGGAGCGACACGTTCATAATCTAATGTTTCGTTCCATTTTACAGAACTTATTTTTAAGTTTTGATAGCTTGCGCTTCCCCATACAAATCGGTTGGGTTTCAGCTTTTGAAAAGACTGTGCTTTTATCATGAGTCCTTTACTGCCATTTCCTAATTGCTGACGGTATACATTTTTTTTGTTATTCTGATAACCTATACTGAATTCTGAAAATGAAGAAGTACTATAACCCGACATGGATGCCGGGTTATAGTAAAAGTTATTTTTAAAATCTCTTTCCTGATTGTACTGATTATTGAGGATTTTGAATAGGCTTAGACTATCCTGAGCTTTTATATTAAAATAAGCCCCAATCAATAACAGGCAGAAAAATGTTTTTGTATGTAACATAATTTGCTGTTGAATATCGGACTGTATTTTAGTGAACGATACCATCTCTTAAACTTGGTTGAGCGTCTTTTACAAAGTCATTTGATGAGTTGTTGGTATCCAGGTAAAGGTTTTTACCATTCGTCATCTGTCCGTTTACTTTACGTCTTACTGATTTCCCGAAACGCGTAGGATCCTTATCAATAGTTCCTACGGAAGTCCATCCGCCATCAATACTAGCAGAAGTCAGGGTATGAGCAAATTTAGAAGAGATACTGTTGTTTACTCCGTCAATAATCCATGAATTAGGAATAGAATAAGCACTTTTCGATGTAACTCCACCTGCACTGTTGATGTAAGTATAGTCATATTTGTTTTTATTCAGGAAGCTTTCTTCATTTTCATCAAATGGAAAACGAGCGATCACATAACTTTCAAAACCACGATCGTGTAAAAAGAACATGTTAAAGTTCATTTGTGAATAGATGACTTTTGCATTTGGAACAGAAGGATTGTCTACCTGTCCTAATGCCGGATTGTTTGAAGGATATTCAAAGTTCGCATTATGAAGGTCATATGCGGTGCTGGTTTGAGCCTTATGGTTGATTGCGTTGTCTGCAATGACGATGAAATCTCCTGGTTGTACAGGATAATCAGTCCCGGAACCTGGGAGTACCATTACTGCTTTTACCGGGAATGACAGGTTAGCATTGTATGGAGTAGGGTTTTTATCTTCTACAGTCAGGAACTCAGACTGCCCAATGATGAGTTTGTCTGCATATAATACTTCTTTGGTGTTATTGGTTAATTTAAAATAACGTCCTGAGTTGTAGTTTTTACCTTCTACTGTTTTGATTCCTGTAAAGAAAACTTCTTCAATAATAAAGTCATCATGAAATTTCTTAATAATAATAGGAATATTAAGGTTAGTGGCCGGCAGAGCAATATCAGTTTGAGCCATCGCTCCAGCTGATACCTCTTCATTATTGGAAATTACACCACCGTTTACTGTAATTTTGTAAGATCCATAAGGTAAAGGTAAAGAATACGTATTCACATTCTTAATGGTTTCTCTTCTTACAGCACCTGTATTTACTTCTCTGATTTCAAGATCCAAACTTTTGTAAGACGAAATATTTTCACCTGAAAAATTTAATGTTAAAACTCCATTTTGAGTAGTGGTTGTTCCGAAATCATCACTGGTACATGATGTTACTGTAAATGTTGTAGCCATCATAGCGGCTAAACTTAATAGTAAAACTCTTTTTTTCATGTTATTTTTTTGATATATATTAAAAATTGTAGTTTAATTCCATCCCGAAATACGGGGCATTTGCTCCTTTTCTGTAAACCTTTACATTATTGAAAACATAAGGGGCACTATAGTTGAAAAGCCTGTTGACAAATAATGAGGTACGAAGAGCCTTATAAATACTTTTAGTGACTTTAATATTTCCTATCATGGTAAAAGTGTAAAGTCTATCCAGATTATCAGAAACTGAAACGTTTCTTACCAGCCATTGTTTATAAGTATCTGTTCTGTCTGCATCTGTAAAAGGGCGTATTACTCCATCAACTCCATAATAAGAAATAGGCTCAGCAATTCTTCTGTCATTTCTGCTGTGGTCATATAAGCTTCCTTGTATAGAAGCTGAAATAATCATATCAAGGCTTGGAAGATAGGTGTCTATAAGCAGGTTATAATTTAGGTTTGAATTCACATAACCGTAATCGGATTTATAGATCCCATAATAAGGGTAGGCTTCTGTTCCGATAGAGCCATTAGGCCTTTTAATAATAGGTGCTGAATTTCTGTATTGGGTTTTGAACCAAGCACCAGTAAAGGTAAATCTTGTATTGATAGCCTTGATTCGTGGCGAGGTATATCCAAATTCAATTCCTTGTTTTAAAGTTTCACTTCCGTTTTCTGTAGTGGTGTATTGTCCAAAAACATTTTTAACTTCATAAGGGACATTGGTTAAATCTGGTCCGTTTGGTGTCCATTGGGTTAAATCTACTTTTGTGTTATCATATTGTTTATAACGGTGAACAGTAGTTTGATCCATATTTCGGAAACCATTGGTCATATTTTCTTTAAAATAAGTCATAAAGAATTCATGATTTCTGTAAGAAAGATCTAAACGAATTTCTTTTTTAATGCTTTTAGCGGCTTCAAGTTCTTTATTTTCTCTTGGCTGTACATAGGTCATGAAATTTACATATCGATACTGTTCATCATTATGATAGTGATTCAGCTGAGTATAATCCCAATAGTCTTTATTAGGATAAAGCATTAACAGCGTAGGCTGTTTGTAGAAAAGACCATATCCTAAGGTAACGTCTGTTTTTAAAGGATAGCCATTAATGATGAGGTGGGGCAGACTATACTGGAAATTCAATCTTGGTTCAGCAAAAACTTTTTTACTGATCGCATAAGAATTGTCAATCCCCAGATTTTTTGACAATCTCAATCCTGCATACAAGGTAAATTTATGCTGATTAAGAGTGTAGCTCATTTGGTCGCCAAAGAAAGCTGCTAATAAACTGGAGGCGGGAATATCATTGTAAGGTCTTGGCCTTGCTATTCCTGAGTTGGCAGAAGGTGGCGTTTTCATGTCATATTGCATGCCCTTACCATTATTTTTTGAATACCTCCAATCAAGTCCGGCTTCATATTGATGAGTTACTCCAAATGTTTTCTTTGTTCCGTTTGCCTGAAAAAAAGCGGTGATATCCAAAGGTTTTCCTTCTGTAGAAAATTCAGTGATATAGCGGAGATCTGGATAGTATCCTACATTTTCTCCTTGTTCCGTAGCCAGTGAAAAAGAACGAGGACCAGATAATTGAATCAGTTTTATCTGTTCTATTTTTTCAAATCCCTGACGGATGGCTGTATTTAAAGTTAGCTTATTGAAAAAAGAATTTTTATCCAGCTGATAGAGGAAATTATTTGTTATGCTGATTCTTTTATTATTCGATTCATATTTATCAGTTGATGGATAGCCATTGTCCGGATCATATTTTTTATTGTCGATATTAGTGGAGAAGTCAATGGTAGATTTCCATTCTAATGGTCTTGACCATAATGTTGAGATTTTCTTTGAACGGATGGAAGCTGTGATACGTTGATATGTTTCAAAATCATCAGTAGGATTTGCTTTTGAGTCGAGGTAATCTGCACTTGCGCTCAACTGCCACTTATCAGCAATCTTAAAGCCTTTGCTCAGATAATACTGCTTACTAAAGCCGTCAGCTTTAAATCTTGCCTGCAAGGGAGATGCTTTTATTCTACGTTCAATTTTGATCAATCCTGAAGTAAGATCTCCATAGGCTGCTGAAGGAATACCACGGATGACTTCTACTTTCTCAATATCATTGGTGGATATGGTTCTCATATCAACTCCGGAAGTAGCTGTTTCTCTACCCTTCGGACCTTCTGCAAATTGTCTGTTATCTACCGAAATCTGCATATCTGCATTAGAATTGATGATGTTGTCATCAATCATGAATTGTACTCCAAGAGAGGAAGTATTGTATTCATTCCCGCTATAGCCTGCAGTATTTTCCCGAAGAGTTGCTCTATTATTATAATTTAAGACTGGAGCTTTCGAAAGTCCGCCGGGAAGAAGTTCCATAAGATCGGAGAAACTGGAAGGCTGTAAGTGCTGCATAGCTTGTCTGTCAATAACAGATTTGGTTGTTAAACCTTTTCCTTCCTTAGAAAATACAACTACTTCTTCCAGTTTATTGATGGGCAGAAGTTTTATCGTAATGTTTTGAGGAGAAGCATGTGCAATATTCAGCTCTTTTTCCTGGAACTCAGGATGGGTAATTTTGATGTGATATTTGCCGGTGGGAATAGAAATATCTGTATTTCCATTTTTATCAGTCGTTAAAGAGGTTTGATTGATGGTAACAGAAGCCCCTTTTAATTCTTTGTTGTTTTCGTCAAATACAGTGATTTGCAATTGGGAGTTTTCATTTTGCGCTTTTACAAACTGTATACTGACAATAAAAAAGAAAACAAAAAGTAAAGATCTAGTCATTTTTATTTATTCTAAATAAGAAGACTGCAAAACTATAAAATATAATAATGCTAGTCAATGGTTATTTAGAATAAATTAAAATAACAAAGCAAAATTCCGGAAAATACCCGGAATTCTGTTATATAATCTGATGCGAAAGTTATATAATATTCACTTCCCGCTCTAATTCTATCCCGAATTTTTCTTGTACAGAATTGATAATTTCAGTGGAGAAATCAAAAATTTCTTTTCCGGTTGCTTCACCGGTTGCATTGATGATGACCAAAGACTGAAGCTTATGGGAAGCTACATTTCCGATTTGCTTACCTTTCCACCCGCATTGCTCAATCAGCCATCCGGCAGGCACTTTTATCATATTACCATTAGGATACCCCTGGATGTTTTCAAATTTCTGTTTTAATTCTTCAAACTGGGCTAAAGGAATGGTTGGGTTCTTGAAAAAGCTTCCAGCATTCCCAATTTGCTTAGGATCCGGAAGTTTACTTTGTCTAATGTTGATCACCGCTCTGGAGACATCTTGAATAGAAGGATTGTGAATTCCTAGTTTTTCAAGCTCAGAGGTAATAGCTCCATATTCAGTTTTGATGTGATGATCCTTTTTTGTAAGCTTAAAAGTAACTTCTAAAATGATGTATCTTCCTTTTCCCTCTTGTTTAAAGATAGAATCTCTATACCCAAACCTGCATTTTTCAATATCGAAAGTTTCAATCTCAAGGTTTTCCAGATCCAACACCTGGCAGTGAACAAATACATCCTTGATTTCCGTTCCGTAAGCTCCAATATTCTGCATTGGAGAAGTTCCTACATTTCCGGGAATCAAAGACAGGTTTTCCAATCCGCCATAATTTTTATCCAGACAATCCATTACAAATTCATGCCAGTTTTCTCCTGCTTTTGCAGTAACCAGAATTTCATTTTCATTGAGGTTTTTCTCAGAAATCCCTTTTAAATTAAGCTTAATAGCAAGACCTTCAAAATTTTTTGTCAACAGAATATTACTTCCGCCTCCAAGGAGTAGAAGAGGAAGTGCGTTTTCTTTTGAAAAAGTAAGAGCATCTTTTAATTCTTCAATGCTGTTTATTTCAACAAAGTATTTTGCTTGGGCATCAACCCCAAATGTGTTATAAGGCTTTAATGAAAAATTTTCTTGCATGTTTTATTGGTATTCTTTTGGAAGAATTTTGTCTAATTGTTCTTTAAGTTGTTGAAGCTGTTTGTAATGTTCAGTATCGGCAAAAGAGTTTACGTAGAAATGAGCTTTCTTGGATGTGCGTATCTGAAAAGTCTCATCAATACCATCTACTGATTGCTGGCTTGGTGAACTTTTGATATTGTCTAGATCTTTAACATTGATTGAGGAGATGAGCTGCTTCCAAGTATCCTTGTTGATAGCTGCGGCCCATTCTTGATGAGTTTTATTAACGGTAGCCCCTTTTTCTGCAAAGACAGAATCTTTAGTAACCTTGATAATCCTGTATTCACCCAGAGTTCCTCCAATATGAGACAGCCTGATGAGGGTTATTTCATTTGAATTTTTGGAGGGCGGAGCTTGTTCTGATTTTTTTGAATCACAGGAAAAAAATGCCGACAGCAAAAAGATCGGAAATATGAGTTTCAGATATACATTTTTTGTTGTCGGCATCATTGATAATTTATAGGCTAAATTCCTCTCTATATTGCTTTAAAGCTTCTTTCAGAATTTCAGCACTTCTTTTAAGATCTTCTTCTTTCAGTACGTAAGCAATTCTTACCTGCTTTTTACCTAATTCAGGATTGCTGTAAAAACCTCCGGCAGGAGCTACCATGATCGTTTCTTTGTTAAGAGAATACGACTCAAGCAGCCATTGTGCAAATTTCTCAGTATCATCTACAGGAAGTTCTGCAACACAGTAGAATGCACCTCTTGGCTTAGGGCAGATTACTCCCGGAATAGCATTTAAAAGATCTACTAAAATATTTCTTCTGTGGGTGTATTCTTCTCTTACTGCTCTGATATAAGCTCCATCATTCTGGTGAGCTGCTGTCGCTGCAATCTGTCCTAAAAGAACAGGACTTAATCTTGCCTGTGCAAAAAGCATTGCAGCATTACGGATTTTTTGAGAACGTGTTACCATACATCCGATTCTTACTCCACACATGGAATAACGCTTGGATTCTGAATCGATAACGATGCAGTTTTCTTTTAGTTCAGGGAAGTCAAGAATAGATACTTGCTGTTTCCCATCATATACATATTCTCTGTATACCTCATCAGAGATGATTACGATATCATATTTTAAAGCAATTTCAGCAAGTTTCTTAAGTTCTTCACGAGTATAGAGGTATCCTGTAGGGTTACCTGGGTTACAAATGATAATTGCTCTGGTTTTTTCTGTAATCTTTTTTTCAAATTCTTCAATTGGAGGCAGAGCAAAACCTGTATCAATAGTAGACGAGACTGCTACTACATTCACATCAAATGTGCTGGTGAATCCATTGTAGTTTGCGTAGTAAGGTTCAGGGATGATTACTTCATCTCCATCATCGCACAACGTTGAAATAGCAAAGTTCAAGGCTTCAGACCCCCCATTGGTTACAATGAAGTTATCAGGAGTAAGATCTGAAAAACCTAAAGAATGGTAATATTCTGTAAGCGCTTTTCTATAATCCAGGTTACCTTCAGAAAGTGCATATTCCAGTACTTTAAGATCAATATTCTTTAAAGCATTTAACGCTGTTTCCGGAGTTTCAATATCAGGCTGCCCGATATTAAGGTGATATACTTTTATTCCTTTTTGTTTTGCTTGTAACGCAAAGGGAACCAGTTTTCTTACCGGCGATGGCGGCATATGCAGTGCTCTGTTTGAAATATTCGGCATTGTTCAAAAATTTGTATGACAAAAATAGGATTTAATTTCTCAATAATAAAATTAAGCGGAAGAAAGAAACGGCTTATGATCTACTAGAAGAGCAGGTGATTTTAATGATTGTAATATTAATATTGAGTTTATTTTCTGTAATTGTTGATTATTTTTTAAAAATAAGTTTTTTATGTTAATATTTTTCTTAATTTTCAATTCAAATATAAAAAAAATGACAATAAATTTATTTTCTAGGGTGCTTCCTGCGATTGCTCTTCTCTCAGCCGGCTCTATTACGGCTCAAAACTTTCAAACGATGCCCATTGCATCAGGATTTACATCGGATGTAATTGCTAATGGAATAGGATCGGCATCGGTTTCTACAACGTCTGATGTAGACGGGGTATCTTTTGCTTTTGTGGCGAAAGATTTTAAACTTACTTCTACCAGTACCCCTCTCACGTATGGCCTTCCTGTAGACGGAATCATCAATTCAGTGGTAGCTTCTACTCCCGGACTTTCCTATCAATTGGGAGATTTAAGTGCCAATAACTCTTTAAAATTAGTTTCAAGCGGAGAGAGCGGAACTTTGTTGCTGGCTACTCCAAAAGCTGCTGTTAAACTGTATATGCTTGCCACAAGTGGTAGCGGAACATCAGTTGTAAGTGCTACAGTAACTTTCACAGATAATTCAACTCAGACATTCTCCAATATCAGCCTTTCAGATTGGTACAATGGTTCTAATTTTGCTATTCAGGGGATTGGAAGAATCAATAGAGATAACAATAATTTAGATCCTAGCAGTAACAATCCAAGATTGTATCAGTCCGTTTTGAATATTGATGCCGCCAATCAGGCAAAGCCAATACAGAGTATTACAATTACGAAAAGTTCAGGATCAGGTATTCCTAACATATTTGCTTTCTCAGCAGATGCTTTTTCAGATTGTATGGCACCTGTTACAGATGCTGCAACCGGAATAACTTCAAATACTGCACAAATCTCGTGGACCGTTCCGGCAAGCAATCAGACTACGGGTTATGATATTTATTATAGCACAAGTTCAGCGGTACCTGCTGCCAATGCCAATCCTAATTATTCCAATGTTACAGGAACTTCGTATACTCTAAATAACTTATCTCCAAGTTCTACTTATTATTATTGGGTAAGAGCCAATTGCAGTACAGCAACAAGTAAAAGTGCATGGTCTCTTGCTAAATCATTTACAACACAATGTGGTGCAGTAGTGCCTTCCTATACTAATAACTTTAGTACTTTTCCTGGATTATGCTGGGTTAATAATTTAGTAGGAGGAGATCCGGCTAACGGGCCATCAGGTACAGGTACTTCTTATTGGGGATCACGTAGCTTTTTAAATACTTCAGCCAATGGGCCTTCAGCATCTATGAATTTATATTCTTCGGATCGAACAGGATGGCTGAAAACGGGAGCTTTTAACCTTTCAGCAGGAGGATATAAAGTGAAATTTAATTATGGCGTTACTACCTATTCAGGTACTGCCTCTTCTTCTATGGATAGCGATGATGTTGTTCATTTCCTGGTTTCCAATGATGGCGGAACTACATGGATGATTTTACAAACCTGGGATGCAAATAATTCTCCTTCTAATACATCAAATGAATACACCTTCGACCTGGCTAACTTTACTAATGCAAATACTATATTTGCTTTTTATGGAAGTACAGGATCACAAGATGAAGACTTAGATTATAATTTCTATGTGAAGAATTTTACCATTGAAAATGCTCAACTAAGTACCTCGGAAGTAAGCCGTCAGGAGAAAAAAGTATCCGTTCATCCGAATCCGTTTAAGGATATTCTGTATATATCAGACACAAGGGATATTAAGTCTGTAACTGTAACAGATACTACAGGAAGAATAGTGAAAACGGTAGAAGGTTCTGCGAAAGAACTTGATCTAAGCAGATTAAATTCGGGACTGTATTTTGTGACTCTTTATTTTAAAGATGGATCTCATTCTACTGTAAAAACAATCAAGAAATAATTTTTTAGTGTAAATAAAGTGGAGTGGCGGTACAATTTTGTACTGCTGCTTTTTTTATGTAAGAAAGTCCTCAAAATATTAAAATCACGTAATCAAATGATGTTGATGTATTATACTTTCAGCAATAAGATGAGAGTAACTTCCAGCCTCTATCTTCCAGCTTGCTGTTCAATAATCAATAATTTTTCTTAATTTAAACCTCAAAACTTACTGAAAATGCAAATTATATCAAACTCACTGGAAGATTATCTTTCAAAGATTCCGGAAGAAAGACAGGAGCCATTTAAAAAACTTTTTGATGCAGTGAATGACAACCTGCCTGAAGGTTTTGAAGAAATGTCTAATTATGGCATGCTGGGCTGGGTTGTTCCATTGAAAACATATCCTGCAGGGTATCATTGTACCCCTGGAACACCGTTGCCTTTTATTAATCTGGCTTCACAAAAGAACTTTATTGCATTGTATCATATGGGACTGTACTCCAGACCTGAACTTTTGGATTGGTTTGTCGCTGAATACCCTAAACATTCAAAGAAAAAACTGGATATGGGAAAATCCTGTGTACGCTTTAAAAAACCGGAAGATATTCCTTTTGAATTAATTGCAGAATTAAGTCAAAAAATGACTGTAGAAGATTGGATTGGAATTTATGAGTCTCAGTATAAAAAGTAAAGTGAGAAAGCTGGAAGCTGGAAGAGAGAAGTTAGAAGTACTTTTTGTGTTACTGACTTCTTTCATTCTTTTGATGGAAAATACCCCCAATTTTGAAACATCGAAATTGAGATTTCAGTTGTTTGTTAATTGGATAAAACTCAATACTAATTTTAAAATTTGTTATTTGGCAGT
>NZ_JBYPZJ010000016.1:0-48205 GCF_057815135.1 Chryseobacterium sp. II3a
AGTTATACAACGAATGAACGTGCTGGCTAAATCCCGTGATACTTTACTATTGCAAAAAACGGCTTTGGAAAATCAATTAAGGGAAGCCAAAAGTCACGATGTGTATGTGTTTAAGCTATTGACCCAAGCCTTTTCAAAAACGCTGAAAACTCTTACCACATCTATAAAAACAATAGAAAATCAGCTTTCAGAGCTCATGGAAATCCAAGATAAGATTAAGAAAAACAAAGAACTTTTGATTTCCATTCCTGGAATCGGAACTCAATGTGCTCTTAATTTGATCATCATTACCAATAACTTCAAATCGTTTGATAACGCTAAACATCTGGCTTGTTATGCGGGAGTAGTTCCGTTCAAAAATCAATCAGGAACCATCGTAAAAAAAGAACGTGTATCGAAAATGGCGAATCAAAAACTGAAAAAGCTGCTTCATTTATCTGCCATGGCAAGTATACGAGCAGATAAGGAATTAAAAAACTATTTTCTGAGAAAAAGTAGAAGAGGGTAAAAATAAAATGAGTGTTCTTAATGCTATAAGAAACAAATTAGTACATCGAATAATGGCCGTAATCAAACGAAAACAACCATTTTTTCCAAAAGAAGAATTTTTATCAATAAAAAACACTTATAATACTTGCTTATTAACATAGAAATCTATGTGGTTTAAAAAATTCTAACCATAAATAGGTACATAGAATTTTGTTGGAAAACGCCAAGACGCTAATTTTCTTTTCCTTTCCACACGTTTTAAGGCGCAAAGATTTTATCTCCGATAAAATTGAGTACCGCTTATTTTTGCCACAAATGCACGAATGATTTTATTAGTGCATTTGTGGCATTTTCGATCTTATTCCAAGTGCTTAATTTCACAAAAAACCAATTTATAAGTGCATTTTCATTTCCAACAGTTAAAATTCATCTTAGAAATACTGCACTTCATCTATTTTATTCTACAGTACATCTTTTAACGTACTGAACTACAGTAAATTGAACAAATATTAAAGTTTCTTTGTGGTATCAAAAAAAGAAAATAATGAGAAAAAAATGGTTGATTATTGCTGCATTCACACAGACAGCTTATGCTTTTGCACAAATAGAACTGAGATCTGAATATCTACCTCAGCAAAAGTACATCAATGATAACGGAGATAAGACGGAGGGAAAAAGTTCAGTACTCACCACTACTTTCACAGCTACCATTCCTGTAAGTGTAAAACCATCAAACTATCAACAGCCTTCCCTATGGGCAGCAACGCTTAATGCTTCCTATACTTCATTCAGTAATGATGGAATAGCAGCTGAAGCTCTGCCTAAAGAAATGGCTTCGGCAGATCTTGGGGTAATGTATATGACGCCATTAAACGAAAAACTGATGTTCATTGGTGGAGCATCCGCAGGGATCTACTCTACCCATACCGATCTGAAAAAGTTAGATATGGATAACCTTGTGGTTAATGTATATTCCTCTTTTATATGGCAGCTTCGCCCTAAAATAAAACTTGGAGTTGCTCTTGTTGGAAATAATGCGTTTGACAAACCTATGCTTATTCCTTTCCCTTACTTCCAGTACCACAGTGAAAAAGCCCGTGGAATGGAATATCATGCTGAATTAAGCTATACTCCAAAATTTTCTGTAGGGTACAGATTTAATGAGGCATTCGCGCTGCGTATTGTTAACCGGCCCAAGTTTTTCTTGTCTCTTGCCAAGATCGAAGGACAAAAGAAATATTTCGACCATCATTATGTAAGTTTGGGAATGGAACCGGAATATAGTTTCAATAACTGGACAGTAAGCGGTGCTTTTGGTGCTAACTTCGGACGTACAGACCGTTATCGTGACAGAGAGCCTTCTCAATTTCTTAAATGGGGAAATGCAACTTTTGACCCTTCATTCTATGTTTCTGCAGGGATAAAATATAACTTTGCAAAAAGGCACAAATAAGAAATACCAACCTATTTTATACACTGAACTTCATATGGATCTTTCTGAAGTATTCCCCAATCAGGAAATGAAAACCAAAAGATATGTGCTTCCGCTCTATTATTTTTTGGTGACTACTCTATACACCATATACCAAATCATTTTTTTCAATACGATTTTGAAGAGCAGCATTCTTTCAAAAAGCAGTTTATGGGATAATTTTCTGCTTCAGTTTGCTATCTTCTATCCTATTGTTCTGGTGATGACGTTTCTGGATTATCTTTTGATTAAGTTTATTAATGAGATTACTCCACTGCACAACAGTTTATATAGACATGCTTCCGCTCTGTTTGTAAGTAATATCCTGTTATGTGCTCTTCTCTATATCATCTTCAGCTTCACAGTAACGGAGCTAATGGATGTGGGAATCCGACAGTCAATTTCTTATAAAACAAGCCTTATTCTCAATATTACTGCCAATTTGCCCATCCTTCTGGTCATTGATCTGCTGTTTTACTTTCAAGCGGAACGTAAAGCGATTAAAGCTACTGAAAAAGCTAAACGGGATATGCTGATGTATCAGTATAATGCATTAAGAGCACAGGTAAATCCTCACTTCTTATTCAATTCTCTGAATGTTTTGTCTTCTCTCATTTATGAAAATCAAGAACAGGCTAATAAATATACCAAAGCCTTATCACAGGTCTACAGACAGGTTTTATCTGTCAGTAAAAAGCCCCTGAATACTTTACAGGAGGAAATGCATTTCTTCCGGCAATATCTGTTTCTGATGGAAATAAGATTTGAAAATGGCTTTAAAATAGAAATTGAGCCTACTGAACAATGGGAACACCGTAAATTGGTCGCCTTCAGCTTTCAACTTCTTTTGGAAAATGCTTTTAAACACAATGTAAGTTCTGCTGCCAATCCTCTATTGATCTACATTTCTGTGGATGAAAACGGAATATCTTTCAGAAATAGAATATTTTTGCGGAATGATATCACCAAAGGAGAAGGAATTGGGTTATCTTTTCTGAATACACAATACGACCGTTATCATAAAAAACTCAGAATAATAGAAGAAGAGAATGATTTTATCGTCAAAATACCTTTCGTAGAATGAAAAAATATTTAATTATTGAGGATGAGCGCCTGGCATTTTCTGAACTGAAACGAATGGTAGAAAACCTTAGGCCAGATTATCAGTTATTGGGAAGAACAGAAAGTGTATTGGAATCTGTTGAGTTTTTGCAGGAACATAAACCTGATTTTATTTTGATGGATATCAGTTTATCAGATGGCAGCTGTTTTGAAATTTTTAATCCTATTAAAGTAGAGGTTCCTATTATTTTTACAACGGCTTACGATGAATATGCCATACAGGCTTTTAAAGTCAATAGCATAGATTATCTTTTAAAACCTATTTCTGAAGATGAGCTTGAGCGTGCTCTCATTAAGCTTGAAGACCTTCATTTTGACAAAGAACAAAAAGAAATAGGCATTCGGATGGTAGAATCTTCCCTGATGAAAAAGGTAAAAAACAGATTTCTTGTTCACTCCCGGGACGGATACCTATACGTGGAATCAAAAAATATTGCCTGCTTCTACAGTGAAGAAAAAGTAGTAATGCTGCATACATTTGATAACAAAAGATATATCATTAATTATACTCTGGATCAACTGGAAGGACAACTTACACAAGATCTCTTTTTCAGAGTTTCCCGAAATTGTATTGCTAATATTAAGGCCATTAAAGGAATTAGAAAAGTGGTGAACAGCCGCTTAGCTATTGATTTTGAGCCATCATGTCCCCATGAGATTGTGGTGAGCCGCGTACGGGTTCAAAACTTCCTTGAATGGTTAAATGATGACTAAATAAATACCATTAATGCACGAATATTTTTAATGCTTATTTGCTAATTTATTCCCTTTGTTCTTAGAACTATTCGTGTATTCATGACGATTTATATATTCTCGCAGATCACACAGATTTCGCAGATTTTTTTTAATACTTGGCTATTCAGCATTCAATTTTATCGCAGATAAAATCCTTGCGCCTTAAAAACGCCTTAAAAAAAATAGCGTCTTTGCGTTTCCCAACCAAATACATATACCTATCTTTATCCTGAATTTAATAAGTTATGATGAAGGAAGTAATCGTGTATCAAATTGATTCTTTTACAAAAGAAAAATTCAAAGGAAATCCTGCAGGCGTTGTACTAAACGCTGAAAGTCTGACAGCTGAGGAAATGCAGCTCATTGCAAGGGAACTTAACAATTCAGAAACAGCATTTGTGCTTACTCCTGATCAAAACGACGATTTTGATTATCATGTACGTTACTTTACTCCTACCACAGAAGTTCCTATTTGTGGACATGCCACCATTGGAGCCCTTTATGCCAAAGCTATAGAAGACAAGTTAGAATCCTGTACTATTAAAATCAACACTCAGGTTGGCATTTTACCTATCGACATTCTAAAAACAGATCATGATTATCAAATCACGATGACCCAGGGAAGTTTTAGTTTGAAACCTGCTTTTGAACCTTCCATAAATCAAAGAATTGTGGATGCCTTAGGCTTAAAGAAGGAAGATCTTAATGAAAAATGTCCAATACAGATTGCCTCTACAGGTCATTCTAAAGTGATGATAGGTATTAACAGCAGAACTTTACTGAATCATCTGACTCCTGATTTTACTGCTTTAGCCCATCTCAGCAAAGAAATTGGTTGTAATGGTTATTTTGTATTTACTTTTGATTCTGATGACAAAGACGTTTTAACCTATGGAAGGATGTTTGCCCCTGCCATCGGTATTCAGGAAGATCCTGTTACAGGCAATGCCAATGGACCTTTGGGTGGTTATCTTATTCAGAATAAAATCGTAGATGTTGCTGACGGAACTTTTGAATTTATCGGAAGACAAGGGGAAGCCATCAATAGAATCGGACAGATGAAAGTTGAGGTAAGTGTAAAAAACCATAGCCCGGAGATCATCAGAATTACAGGGAATGCGGTTCATGTATTCCGTACTGTGATGTCTATTTAATGCTTATTCGGAATCCGGCTTTGTTTCTTCCAGTTTCTTTCTGTAATTTTTTGGAGTAGATCCGGTTTTCACCCTAAATAAATAGGAAAAGTGAGAAAAGTTCTGAAACCCTAATTCAAAAGCGATCTCTTTAATGGATTTATCTGAACTATGGAGCAGATTTTTAGCTTCAAGAATAATTCTTTCTTTGATAAACTCAAGAGGTGATATTTTATACTGTTTTCTGCAAATAACGCCCAGATAATTAGGCGTAATGCATAACTCATCAGCATAAAAAGCCACATTCTTTTGAGTTTTATAATATTTGTCCACCAGCATATGAAAACGGAAAGCAAGGTTGTCCGGAGTGCTTAAGGCTTTATTTCCATAAGCATGTTCTACCCATAGATTGATAATAAGAGCTAAAAGCCTTACTCTTGCATTGATAAGTTCCGGAAATACAACATCAGCAGCAATTTCCTTTCTGATAGCATTGAACTCAAGACTGAACCTGTGATAGGTTTCATCATCAGGCGCTATCATTTCATATTTGCTGTAAGAGGAAAAAGTGAATTTAAGAGTTGGAGAAAAAGTCTTAAGGATTTCATCATTAATAATCAATCTTCTTCCAACTGTATCAGGAGCCAGTTCCCATTTGTATTCTCTTTTAGGAAGATGGATGAATAATTGCTGAGCTTTTAAACCATACTGATTCAGGCCGGTTGTGCATTTTCCACCCTCACATTGATCTAATAAGATAATGGTAAAACAGTTATCAGGAAAAAAATTAAGTGAATCACCACTGATCTCATCCTGAAAAACCACGTCAATTCCTTTGTTAAACACTTCTTCTACTGAATTTTTATTAATCAACTCTTTATCTATTATCATACCAACCTTTTCAATACTAATTTATGAAAATCTCTTATATATTGTTTTCAATGAACCTACAATACATTTTTTATTTCCTGTTGTTTTTAGCAGTGTGCAAAGATACAGTCTTCTGCTGCTTTCAGAAATATCAGAAACCGTGATAAGAATATCCTGTTTTCACATCATTGACGATACAAAAGGTGATCAAAAAGCAACAGAATGTAGCTATATCACTCTACATATCTTACTTTTAGCATGTATTACCCTACTTTTTAACAATTAATTTTCAATAGGGATATTTTTAGTTTATCGTTAAAACAATAAGTATATTTGTGTAAGGATCTTGTTCCTATACTCATATGTTAACAGACAAATTCGGAAGACCTATCAACTATTTGAGACTGGCCGTTGTGGACAGATGCAACCTTCGGTGTACTTACTGTATGCCGGAAAATGGACTTCCATGGATTAAACAGAATGATCTTATGACTGATGAGGAAATGCTCCGTATATGTTCTGTATTTACGGATCTTGGAGTAGATAAAATCAGAATCACTGGCGGTGAACCTTTTGTCAGAAAGAACTGTATCAGCCTTATTGAAAAAATAGCACAGCTTCATGGGCTTACTGATATCAGTTTAACCACCAATGGGCTTCTTACTGAGCAATACATCCCACAACTGAAATCATTCGGGGTAAAATCTGTTAACCTTAGCCTTGATACGTTGGATGAGGAACGTTTTTTCAACATCACCCGCCGTAAAAGCTTTGATAAGGTGATGAATACACTGGACAGTTTGTTGAAACACCAAATCAAGGTAAAAATTAATACAGTGGTAATGGATCAACAGAATATTGAAGATATTATTCCTTTGGTTGAACTTACTAAAAACCTACCGGTAGATGTCCGTTTTATTGAAGAAATGCCTTTCAATGGAAATAATGATTCTGAAGTTGCTCCCAAATGGAATTATCCTCAAATTTATAGCTATATCAAAGATCATTTTCCTGCTATAGAAAAAATGGCAGATCCTAAAAGTTCCACCTCTTACAATTATAAAATCCCTGGATTTATAGGAAATATCGGCATTATTGCAGCCTATACCCGTTCTTTCTGTGGAGACTGTAACAGAATACGCATTACTCCTTCCGGAATATTGAGGACCTGTCTGTACGAAGGCGGAGGAATTAATTTAAAAGATATGATTCGTTCAGGAAGTACTGACAACGAGTTAAAAAATATAATAATCAACAGCATACACCATAAACCCAAAGACGGATGGGAAGCAGAACAGCAGAGCCTTAACGCTTCATCTATTCATCAGTCGATGGCTACAATCGGAGGATAACTATGGAAATGATAACCGTACAACAGGCAGAAGACATTATACTTTCCCAAACGAATGATTTTGGAACCGAATATATTGCTTATGACCAGGCATTAGGAAGAGTTTTGGCAGAAGATCTTACCGCAGATCGGGATTTACCGCCTTTTGACCGACCTACTGTTGATGGAATTGCCATCCGTTATTCCGCCTATGAAAAAGGGAGTCGTTCCTTCCTTGTAAAAGCGATACAATCTGCTGGAGAAGCCTCAATACCTATTGAGTCGGAAACGGAATGTATAGAAATCATGACCGGTGCTGCTTTGGACTGTTCAGTAGATACTGTTATCCGGTATGAAGATATTTCAATACATAATGGAATTGCAACCCTTACTATTGATATTAAACAAGGACAGAATATCCACCTTAAGGGCAGAGATAAAAAAGAAGGAGAAATTCTGGTAAAAGCCAATCAGATTATTACTCCAGCCATTATTGGAATAGCTTCTTCCATTGGAAAAACCTCTATCGCCGTAAAAAAATTGCCTAAAATCATCATCATTTCTACGGGAGATGAAATGGTAAGCCCGGAATCTGTTCCTTCTCCTTATCAGTTAAGACGTTCAAACGGAATTACAATACAGTCTGTTTTAAAACAATACCATATTGAAGCAGATACTCTTCACCTCAACGATGATTATGAAGAGATTAAAAAAGAAATTTCCCGCTGCATCCAGGAATATGATGTTCTTTTGATGAGTGGCGGTGTATCTATGGGAAAATTTGATTATCTTCCTCAGGTTTGTGAAGAACTGGGGATTGAAAAGCTTTTTCACAAAATAAAACAAAGACCAGGAAAGCCATTTTGGTTTGGCAAAAATGATACACAGAAACTTGTATTTGCATTTCCGGGAAATCCTGTTTCGGTATTTATGTGTCTACACAGATACTTTATTCCGTGGCTGGAAAAGTCTTTGGAAATATCAGGAAACCCGCCTCAGTTTGCAGTATTACAGAATGATATTGAGGTACCTTTTTCGCTCCAGTATTTTGTTCAGGTGAAATTGGGGACAAATGAATTGGGGCAGCTCACTGCTGAATCGGTAAATACAAATGGTTCAGGAGATTTTTCCCACCTTGCGGATACTAATGCTTTTATGGAACTTCCTTTGGAAAAGAACACCTTTAAAAAAGGAGAAGTATACCGGGTATGGAAATATAATAACTAAAATAACGTATAAAATACCACGAATGCACGAATACAATGCATAAAGTATAACTTCTAAAAGCCTATGTATCTAGGTGGTTCAAAAAAATAATTAAACCACATGGGCACATAGATGATCATGCAAAAATAGCTGAATATATTATTCAATTAAAAAAGCATGTAAATAGAAATTCTTGAATTCGTGGCCCAAAAACACCGCATCTGTGGTTAAAAAAGAAGATATGTCAGAATTTACTCATCTTAATAAAAACGGACAGCCTGTTATTGTAGATGTTGGTGGAAAATGTGTAACCAAAAGAAAAGCTGTTGCACAAGCCATAATCTCTTTGCCTGAAAATGTATTGGAAGCTTTACAACAGGACGATTTCAACACAAAAAAAGGGTCTGTATTCCAGATTGCCATTATCGCAGGAATTATGGGAGCTAAAAAAACGAGTGAGCTCATTCCTCTTTGCCATCCCATCGGACTTGATAACTGTAATTTACAGATAGAACTGAACGAGCAAAACGATATTGTCATAGAATGTACTGCCAGCATAGAATCTAAAACAGGAGTAGAAATGGAAGCTCTTACTGGTGCCTCTGTTGCAGCACTGACTATTTATGACATGTGCAAAGCATTAAGCCATGATATTATTATCAAAGAAATAAAATTAATAGAAAAATCAGGTGGAAAAAATGATTTCAAAAGAGTCTGATGCCGTTCCTAAAATTAATGGTCTTGTTCTCGCTGGTGGAAAGAGTGTAAGAATGGGAAAAGCTAAAGATCTTCTTCAATGGCATGGAAAAGAACAGCGTTATTTTGCGGCAGATCTTCTGGCTCCATTTTGTGATGAGGTTTTCATCTCCTGCAGACAGGATCAGTTGGAAAACTTTGATCCCAATTATAAAGCTCTTACCGACACATTCCTGAATATGGGACCTTTTGGCGGAATCCTCTCAGCACTACGTTCTCAAAGAGATAAGGCATGGTTGGTGGTAGCTTGTGATCTTCCTTTACTGGATCCAAAATCTTTGGAATTCTTAGTACAGTCACGAGATCCTGAAAAAGCTGCAACTACTTATGAAAGTCCTTTTGATGGATTGCCAGAACCTTTAATCACTATTTGGGAGCCTAAAAGCTATCCTTTGCTGCTTCAATTTCTGGGAATCGGAAATATGTGTCCGCGAAAGGTTCTAATCAATAGTGATACATTGATTTTGAAACCTCATAATCCAGATGCTTTAATGAATGTGAATACGCCTGAGGATGCTGAAAAAGCTCACCGGATTCTAAAAAGTTAATTTTGTTGGAAAACGCAAAGGCGCCAATTGTTTTCTTCTTTGTGTTTTCAAGGCGCAAGGATTTTATCTGCGATAAAATTGAATACTGTATTCTTGTGAATATAATTTTATATCTCGCAGATGATGCAAATTAAGCAGATGATTGTGAAAAATCTGCGCCATCTGCATGATCTGCGAGGGAATATTAAACGCCACGAATGCACGAATAAGACTATCAGATGTAATGATTAGAATCAAGAATTCTTATAGATAAATTAATAGAAATAAACAGAATCGTAAACATTAAAAAATTTGTGCATTCATGGCTAAAAGAAAAGTAAAAAAAGAAACAAACTATGAGTACATCTTTTGAACGTTATCAGTGTCAGATGGCTTTACCGGGATTTGGTATGGCATCCCAGGAACTGTTGAAAAATGCAAAAGTTCTTATTGTGGGTATGGGTGGACTTGGCTGTCCTACGGCCCAATATCTTACTTCTTCCGGTATCGGTACAATTGCTATTGCAGATGATGATATTGTTTCTTTGAGTAATCTCCATCGTCAGATTTTATACAGTCCTGAAGATGTAGGAGCTTATAAAGTTGATGTTGCAGCCAAAAGATTACAACAACAAAACCCTTCTGTATCCATTATTCCCTATAAAGTACGCATCACTTCTTCCAATGTGATGGAACTGATTTCAGAATTTGACCTCATCATTGAGGGAACAGATAATTTTGAAACCAAATGTCTGTTGAATGATGCCTGTGTTTTAGCAGGAAAACCTTTGGTGTATGGAGCTATTTATCAAGATGAAGGTCAGGTAAGCATCTGGAATGTTTTACAAAAAGATGGTACTTATTCTCCTAATTATCGCGATGTTTTCCCCAATGCGGAAGAATCTCAGGTTCCTAACTGCAGAGAAGGTGGTGTAATTCCTACTTTGGCCGGAATTGTAGGCTGTATGCAGGCTAACGAGGCTATAAAATACCTCATCAGGTCTGAAGAAACTTTAGCCGGAAAACTATGGATGATGGATGTCATGAATGGCAGAACCCAAGTCATTAAACTTAGAAAAACTTCTGTTCAGATCACCGCTCTTCCACAGACTGTTCAGCTTGTAAGTTATGAAGAATTTATACCAAATCAGAAAAACTTTGAAATTATAGATGTACGAACAAATGAGGAACATCAACAGTTTAATATTGGTGGAAAAAATATTCCACTGGATGAATTGGATAAGCACATCCCTTTTCTTTCTTCGGTTTCAACCCCTATAGTGATGTACTGCCAGTCCGGTAAACGAAGTAGGGAAGCTGTGAGAAAAATTAAAAAAATGTTTCCTGAAAAGGAAGTGTTTTCTTTACAAAATGGTATTGATGGGATACAACCATAATTTTCACCCACTAAGTTTTATTTTAAAACATAGATTCACTTTAGAAATAATTGATTCTTTCTCTTTATTCTTAGCCTATGTATCTATGTGGTTTATATTTTTACCACATAGATACATAGGTTTTATCTGCCACCAATATTTTTTTTAGTCAAATAAACTTGCATCTGAATAGAAAACCTTTCCGTCACTGATTCTTGCAGGTGCTGTGTAGGGATGTTCTTCTGATTTTCCAATCTTCATAATATGTTCTACGTCCCATCCTTTTGCTTTTAGATAATCTGAGATCATTGATCTGTGACAGCTCCACCATACAGCTTCTGAGCACATGAATGCAGTTGTTTTTAATCTTGCTATTGTTTCAAGTTTTTTAATGGCTTTAATGAATTCTTCAGACTGCATATAATCAGCATAACCACGGAAAGATTCATTTTTCCAACGGCTGTTGACTGAATTGGGCTGTACTTTTCTTCGTCCACCCAAGGTTTCAAAATGGATATATTCAATAGAATTTTCAGGCAATACTTTCTCCAGATTTTCTTTACTGAACCACGGATATCTCTTTGAACCGGCAAATCTGCGTACATCAGCAAGAACTTCAATGTTGAATGATTTCAACATCTCCATAAATTCTTCCAAAGAACGAGTAGAGTGTCCTATCGTATAAATAGCTGTTTTTTCCAAAGATTCCATAGGTCTGTAATTAGTCTATGATATTGTGTTTTTCTTTCTTAGAAACAGTAAATTCTTCTCCTGCCATTTCATGAATGGTTTCATCAATCATTACAGACATACTGTTCAGAGCTAAATCATTGGCTTCTGTACCAAACGGTTCTTCAATTTCATCTGCTATGGCCTCAAATGCCACGAATGTATAGGCCACAAACACAACAATAAGCGGGGTAAACCACCTTAGTGTATCTACCAATCCAAACGGCAAAAGGAAACAGTAAATATATACGGTACGGTGCAATAAAACGCGGTAACTGTAAGGAAGCGGTGTAGAAACAATCCTTTCACACCCTCCTACAATATCGGAAAGTTTATCAAAATTTTCATCAAAACGAGTCTGTTGAATGGTATCTATACTTCCTTCTTCTTTTGCTTTCTGAACCCATTCTGCCAAGAATCGCATAATGACAGCCGGTTTATACTTTGCAGCAGAAACTATTTTTAACTGATCCTCATTCAATCTTTCTTTTAGATCTTCATGAGCATCTGTACCTCTCAGCTGATGTTTCAATGCGAAAATAAAAGCACCTAATAATGTGATAAATTCAGATACAGAAACACTGCTTTCTTTTCTATTTTTCAAGGTTAAAGCCTGGCGGGTTAAGGAACGCGCAGTATTTAATAAAGCGCCCCACAATTTACGTCCCTCCCAAAATCTATCATAGCTGGCGTTATTCTTGAATCCTAAAAATAAAGCCAGTACAAACCCGAATAGCGTTAATGGTGCCGGATTAAGCGGAATTTTAAAGGAAAAAATAACCCCTCGCAGATAAACTACGCCCAATGATAAAATAAAAAGCAAAAAAAGACGCGGCAACAGTCCAGGCAAAACTGAACCATGCCAGACAAAAAGCATTTTAAACCAATGTTCCTTCTTCCTTATAATCATACCGTTTGTTGTAAAGCCTTTATTTAAAATTTTATTTTCTGATCTGTCCTATTACCAGAGATTCCAATTGATAAGAGCTGCGTGCAGGTTTTTTCTCGCCTTCTGCAACGATGCGAAGCGGACCTTTTGACTCTGCTAAAGGTTTCCCATCCATCGTATCTGCTACAATAACATTTTTATCTGCAATGGAAGCATCCAGCTCAGCCAATGAAAACAAAACCTGATATCCGTCTGTACATTTTGCCAGCAGATATTTTGAGATATTTTCACCGTGAAGTTCCTTTCCTGAAGGAGCACCAGCCTTTGCAAGAATATCGCGGATAGAAACTCCAGTATATATATGGGTTTTTCCATCTTTATCTTTAAGAGAGGCTTCTTTTCTCGGCATCTTTGATAAATCATTCAGACTCAGTTCTAAAGGAGTAGGAACTTCCCCACTCACTTTCAATTTGAATCCGGACTGACAATATACCCAACCGGAAAGCAATAACAGCGCTACAGGCAGTATTTTTTTCATACAACAATATAAGAATAATTATGGTCTTTGAATGGCTCCCTGATATAACATTTCATCTACTTTTTTATACACTTCAGGGTCGTGTTTTTTAATCTTGATTTTCACATATTTGGAAGCCGGCATATTACTTTCCTTTACCACATTATTTACGGATACTAAAACATTGGTCTCCGGAAAATAGGTCACTGTATTTTTTTCAGGAATCTGATAAGAAACAATGATAAACAGAGGAGCAACTCTTTCTATTCCGTCATCATAGTTGAAAAGATCTACCTTATCACCTGCTTTAAACCCTGCTTTATCAATATCTTTTTGGTTCATGAATATAACGCGGCGCTCATTTTTAATTCCACGATAACGGTCATCTAATCCATAAATGGTTGTGTTAAACTGATCGTGAGTACGGGTTGTAGCCATCATATATTCATCATGAGCCAGTGTATTATCTGGGATTTCCGTTAAAGTAAACGGAGCTCGTCCCCCAAATTCCTTAGCAAAACTCTGGTGATCTCTTGCAGCATTGGGAAGATAGAATCCTCCTTTTTGTCTGACACGAACATTATAGTCTGTAAAACCAGGGATACATTGCTCAATATCATCTCTTACGGCATCATAACTATTATGGAAACGTTGCCAGTTCACCACAGAACGATCCCCTAAAGTAGCCATAGCCATACGGCATACGATCTGAGTTTCATTAATAAGATTATCTGAAACGGCATCTAACATTCCTTTTGAACTCTGAACAACGCCCATTGAGTTTTCAGTGCTGATGATCTGTATCTCTCCATTAACGATATCTTTGTCGCTTCTTCCGTAAGTGGGAAGTATTAGAGCTTCTTTTCCGTGAACTAGATGTCCCCGGTTCAGTTTAGTGGAAACGCACACCAACAGATTAAGTTTTCTCAAAGCATTTGCCGTATAGGTTGTATCCGGAGTTGCAGAAAGGAAATTTCCGCCCATACAGAACATTACTTTTATTTTTTCTTCATGAATGGCTTTTATGGCACGCACTACATCATATCCATGTTTGCGGGGAACTTTAAAACCATAGAAATTTTCAAGACGGTCAAGCTGTTCATCCGTAGGTTTTTCATCAATCATCATCGTTCTGTTTCCCTGAACATTACTGTGACCTCTTACAGGACAAACTCCTGCTCCCGGTTTACCAATACTGCCTTTCAGTAAAAGGATATTCAGTATTTCACGGATCATATCTACCCCATTAGGCTGCTGGGTAAGCCCCATTCCCCAACTCACGATAATTTTCTTTTTGAAAGCCATCATTTCTGCTGCCTGGCGAAGCGCTTCCTGGGATACTCCTGAAAGTTCAGCCAGTTCTTCCAATTTGTACTGGTCAAACTGCTTCATGAAGTCCTCATATCCTACTGTTTTATTTTTAATGAAATCTTCATCAAAAACTTTACCTGGATTTTGTTTTTCAAATTCAATTAAAAGGATTTCCAGGGCTTTCAATAAAGCCATATCTCCATTAATCTTTACAGGTAAATAAAGATCTGCAAGCTGTACACCACCGGTAAGGACTTCTCTCACGCTCTGAGGGTTAATAAATCCCATCAACCCTGCTTCAGGTAATGGATTGATCGCTATGATTTTAGCTCCATTTTTCTTTCCCTTTGCCAAAGCACTCATCATTCTTGGGGCATTGGTTCCTGGATTTTGTCCAATGATTACAATCACTTCGGCATCATAAAAATCTTCCAGAGTTACAGTTCCTTTACCAATTCCTATGGTTGGGCGGAGTGCTGAACCTGAAGTTTCATGACACATATTGGAACAGTCAGGCATATTATTCGTTCCGAATTCTTTCGCAAATAACTGATAAACAAAAGAGGCTTCATTACTTGTTCTACCAGATGTATAAAAAGCTGCCTGATCCGGAGATTCCAGTGCATTGAAATGTTCTGCGATCTTTTTGAAGGCATTATCCCAACTGATAGGTTCATAATGAGTTGCTCCGGGAGCCAGATACATCGGATCAGTAAGTCTTCCCATTTTTCCGATCTGATAATCATCTAATTTCGCCAGATCATATACAGAATTCTGTTTGAAAAACTCAGGAGTTACTTTTTTAGTTGTAGCTTCTTCTGCAAGAGCTTTCGCTCCGTTTTCACAGTATTCTCCAAGGACAGAACGTTCATCATCAGGATCGGGCCAGGCACAACTTGGACAATCGAAACCTCCCATCTGATTCATTTTGAACAGAGCTCTCATACCCCGAACTGGTGTTTTTTCTTCAAATAAATCACTAAAAGCAGCCATTACAGCTGGAACTCCTGCAGCCGCTTTTTCTACGTGTGTTAGCTTAAGGTCAAGTAAAGTGAATGGATTCTCAGCATTGGGTTCTCTGCTGATTTCTTCTTCTACTTTCTTTTTATTATTGTCTTCCATAACCTTTTATTTTGTAAAGTGATTAACATTTAAGATTGGGATTCGGGTAGTTGTCGCTTTGATCTTCCATCGTATTGTCTATACATACAAAGTCTTTTTCCACCAAAAGCTTTACCAGCCCTACCTGACCGTCAAATCCAACAATATCTGTAGAGATCCACTCTTCTACCATGGCTTCCGGCATTTTCATTACCATTCTATTTTCAATGAATACCGCAGACAGTGTAGTATCAGTTGTCTTTTCTATGGCATAGATAAAGGGACGGTCTACAAATTCTGTAAAACTGGAAACTATTCCGTTTTTTCCTAATTCTGAAACTTCGGATTGGGTTAAACGAAATCTGATGGAATTGTCTTTTATTCTTATTTTCATTAGTTTCTTTTTAATTATTAATTCGCTTTATCTATACACCTATGTGGTAAAAATATTTTTTTTAAACCACATAGATACATAGGTTTGTAGATGTATTTAATCTTATTCGTGCATTCGTGGCCTTTAAAATTTACTTTTCAACGATTTTGTGAAAGCTGCTTTCGTTATAAATATTAAATCTGTTGTCTCTAAGAAATCCTAACAGCGTCATATCAAACTCTTTTGCTATATCTACTGCAAGGCTGGATGGGGCTCCAATTGCTGCCACTATGGTAATTCCAGCCATCGCCGCCTTCTGAATAAGTTCAAAGCTAGCCCTGCCACTAAGTACTAAAATCTTATCTTTCAGAGGAAGCTGTCCTGTGAATAATGCATGGCCAATCAGTTTATCTAGTGCATTGTGTCTTCCTACATCTTCCCGTAAAGCCAACAACTGTCCATTAAAATCGAAAATTCCTGAGGCATGAATTCCTCCAGTAGCACTGAAATTATTCTGAAAAGACTTCAGATTATCAGATAACTGATACAAAACATCAAATAATAAGATACGTTCTTCATGTTTGATATCCTGAAAAGTACTTACGGTTTTTATAGATTCGATGGACCCTTTTCCACATACTCCACAGCTGGATGTAGTATAAAAATTCCTGTCAGCATTTTGAAGGTGGGGAGTAAAATCTTCAGTCAATTCCACTTCAATGATATTTTCCCGGTTTCTGGAACATTCTGCCTGTGGATGATCTATATTCTGAATCTGATGGTCTCCGGAAATTATTCCTTCGGTGAATAAAAAACCGGCTGCCAGTTCGGCATCATTACCGGGAGTTCTCATGGTCACAGAAATATTCTTAGTAATCCTTTGGTCTTTTGGACCATAAGAAATCCGGATTTCCAGCGGTTCTTCTACAGAAAGATCATCAGAATAGGGAAAACTCTTATTTTCTTTTACTTTGATAATATCTATCTTCTGTACAGATTTATTTTCTAATGTATTGGTTTTCATATCTGAATAATCTGTTATAGTAAATATACTAATTTTCGTTCTTTAATTATGGGTGTGCTGAAACCCATTCTTCACCATCTTCAAAAATCTCTTTTTTCCATATAGGAACGGTTTTCTTTATGGTATCAATAATATAACGGCACGCATCGAAAACAGCATCCCGATGCCCATCACTCACCACAATAATTACCGCAACCTCACCGGGAAATAAAATTCCAATACGATGATGTACCACAATATTACGCACGGAAAACAATTCTATAGCCTGATGTATAATTTTCTTGATTTCTTTTACCGCCATAGGTTGATAACCTTCATATTCCAAACGGATGACAGGTTTATTTTTAGTAATATTGCGGACGGTTCCTATAAATGTTGCAACGCCTCCACTGCTCAAGTCCTGAGCCAGAGTAAGGCATTCTGTTATATCTAATGCATCTTCTGTTATTCTGATGTCAATCATTTCTTTTCATTTTTGACTTTAATTCCACAAAGTTTTTTTGCCACGAATGCACGAATATTTTTTTGAATATTCATAAAGATTATCCACCACTTACTGGGGGAATAATTGCTATTTCGTCTGTATTTACAATGATCTGATCGTCCTCAGCGTATTCTTCATTTACTGCAATGAAATAGGATTTCAACTTTATGAGTGATGGGAAGTCTTCTTCCAATTTTTCTTTTAATTGCCTAATGTTCAAATCATCCTGAACTTCCAATTCTTTTTCTGATGCTCCGAAAATATCTTTCGTTATTCCAAAAGCTAATATTTTAAGTTTCATTTTATTTTTCAACAAGTTTTTATAAATATTTCATCAGGACATTTATTCCGGCCACTAATACCAGAACTGCTGTCATTCTTTTTATCACCAGAGGATTCCATTTCAGGGACATTCTGGAACCTATCTGCCCGCCTATCAAAACTGCCAGACATAAGCTTAAAATTCTGAAATAATCCATCTCCACAGACAGTTTCGATAATTGTCCGAAAATGCCCGACACAGAATTCACCAATATAAATACACTGGAAGTAGCAGCTATTTTTCTTGGCGTATCCCATTTCATCAGATTCAATAAAGGGGAAAGAAAAATTCCGCCTCCAATACCTACCAGCCCGGATAAAAAACCAATTCCACCTCCCAAAAGACTGTTTCCAAAGATTGCAGATTTTGATTCCTGCTGCATCTTTTCTTCGTTTATAGTGTCTGTTTTAATCCATAATAAGATGGCTGCTATGATAAGAGTGGCTCCTAAGATCAGGAAAAAGGTTTCCTGGCTTATTTTCAGTATGGCTCCCAAATAAGCCATGGGAACACTTACCAGCGTTATGGGCAGCACTTTTCTCCAATTGATCTGTTTATTTTTAACATAGATGTATACTCCTCCCACTACAACAATAACGTTACAGATTAATGCTGTTAAACGGATTTCCTGATAAGGCAGGCTATACATGGCCAATACAGCCAGATAACTGGAACCACCGCCAAATCCTACGGACGAGTATACAAATGCAATAATCAAAAACAGCAGAAAAATCTCCCAATGGCCCATATTATTTTATTGACGGTTTATTTTATTACAATAATACTCATTTTAGAGCTTGATTACGGATAGAAAATCTAAAAGTCTCTGCAGTAATTTGTGAAAAAAATGTCATAAATTGTTTATCTCAGAAATAAAGTGGTGTGGTACGATTATCATTTATTAAATTTGATTCATTAGAAACAGTAAAAAATGCCCGCAAACGAAACACAAAAAAACATGAATTCTCAGAATGTCACTGATTATCCTAACAACAATACCTACTTTCTGGTCTGGAATTTTAAAAAGGATGCAGATCCTGCAAAAATTAAATCTGTATTCCAGAGAATCTGTGCTTTGGTTACGAATCTGAATAATTCGGCTTTGGACCGTTTTCCGAATTCTAAAGCAAGCTGTGTGATGGGAATCGGCTACGAAGCATGGCTACAACTTGAGTTACCCAGTCCGATGCCTAAAGAATTTAAAAAATTTGAAGAGATAAAAGGCAGTAAATATACTGCGGTAAGTACAAGAGGAGATCTTCATTTTCATATCCGTTCTGATGAAAAAAGTTTAGCGTATGATATGGCTTCTACGATTTCTGATTTCATGACTGAAATTGCAGACTGTATTGTAGAAGTACAGGGATTCCGTTATTGGGACAGCAGATCCATTTTAGGCTTTGTGGATGGTACGGAAAATCCACATGGGAAAGACCGTGATTATTTTGCCATTATTGGAGATACAGATCCTGAATATGAAGGCGGAAGTTATCTTTTTGTTCAGAAATATATCCATAATATGAATGCATGGAAATCTCTTTCTGTTGAAGATCAGGAGAAAGTGATTGGAAGATCCAAAGAACAGGATATTGAAATGGATGATGAGGTAAAACCTAAAAACTCACATATTGCTCTGGCCAATGTAGGAGATGATTTCAAAGTAGTGAGAGACAATATGCCTTTCGGGAACGTTTCCACAAATGAAATGGGAACTTATTTTATCTGTTATGCCAGCACCTTCAGTACTGTAGAAAAAATGCTGACGAATATGTTCATTGGGGATCCTACAGGGAATTACGACCGAATTTTGGATTTCAGTACGGCCCAGACAGGAACTTTATTTTTTGTTCCTTCAGCGGATATGCTGGATGAGTTTTCTGGATAAATCTATTCATATAACTTATAAAATAAATGGACCATTTCAAAGGAAGTGGTCCATCTTTTATTCGGATTTATTCCTTCAGAATAACTTCAACCTGTTTTTCTTCATTGTACAGGATATTCATCAGTTTATCTCTATGAATCCTGATCACAGCTCCGTTCTGAACTTTATGTTTTTTCTGTAATGGTCTTCCATTAACGAAAACAGCATCAGCGTCAATCAATTGATTCATTTTGTTTGATGAAAGATTTAAGCAGGCTCTGATTACCGTTGATAATCTAAGATTAAATTCAAAAGGACAACTGATTCTAAAACTCAGCATTTCACTATCTGAAGCCATCATCTGCTCCAGCGGAATCTCATCAAACTGAATTTCATATTCCACACTGTCTAAATCTGCTTCTGCATTATTTTTTCTTCTTGTTTCATGGGAAAAGGCATATTCCCAGGCAAGATCGGTATCATTTTCTGAAAACCTGTTAAAAATTTCCTTGCTGATAGATTCGGTTCTTATCCTGGAAAACAGGGTCATATTGTATCGGTTGTGGCATTTTACGCATCGGTAAATTAACCAGATATCGATATTCTTTTTTTGGGCATTCAGTCTGAATTTATCACTACAGTAAAACCTATCGCTGTCACAATGATTGCATTTCTTTTTCAAAAGGGGGCTGTTCTGGGCTTTTACTGCCCAAGTATACTCTATACTCATTATAATTTGTGCTTAATAATATTCTTTAGTAATTTTTCCCCTATTATCCACGCATTACAAGAGCCTGTACAAAATATACTGAATAGAAGTACACTCAACTATTCCCTTCTGAACAATAAAATTTTCAAAATAGAAATAGCAGATACAGTTGCCTCATTGGCAATGCAATAAAAATAATAGGGTTAAATGAAAACCTGTTCAGGTAGAGTTACCCGAACGAAAGAATTATTAGCCTGCGGTTTTTGGAGGCTAATATTAAGCGATAACAGGTTTAAGAGTTGTTCTCAAAACAGATTGTTTACTTGGTTGGGATAAAATTAATTAATTCTGGACAAAAACAAAGAATTTTATTCACTTTTTATTTAAAAATCAAAATTACAGTATAGCATTCATAAACAAAATTGATATCATTTCCTTGAAACGGAATGTTTTTTCATAAACGCAAAGTTGATTTTTAATTATGATGAATTTTGAGGGAGCTAAGAGAGTAATCGATTTTCAATCGATTTGATGAAGCGTGCTGGTAAGGCCTGGAATATGATAACAGTTCTAATATAAAAACAGAGGAAAGCAGCATGAAGTCAATAAAAAGCTGCAAATTTGCTTCTATTCAATAAAAACATGTATCATGAACATGAATTATCTCGAAAAAATAGAACGTTTATACCAATTATCTCAGGATGAATCTGCTGGTTTTTCAGAAACAGAAATTACAGCAGCTGAACAATCCCTGAATCTCAAATTTCCGGATGTTCTTCGTGAGTATTATCTTGCTATCGGCAAAAATGAAGTAGTCAATAATTCGTACAACAGGCTTCTAAGTCCTGAGGCTATTTATTTTACTAAAGACAGATATCTTGTATTCTATGAAGAGAATCAAGGGGTTGTACAATGGGGAATCAAAGAAGCCGATCTTCCTCTTGAAAATCCTTCTGTGTGGGGAAATTATGATACGGTTTATGAATCCGACTGGCAGCAGGAAACAAAAACACTTGAAGATTTTTTTCTATCTATGTCTATATATAACGGAACCTTTGGCGGACTTCTCTATAATGCCAATTCTTTTTTATCTGTAGATACAGAAACCGTAAAAATTATACAGCAAAATTGGTCTGAAATTCTTGAAATTTCCTGGGAGAGACAAAAAATTTATACTGACGATTATTTAGAAGTCATTAGTCTTTCGTTTGATGAAGCGGATCAATGTACTGCTGTTTTTGTGGGTACCTCTATGGAAGAAAGATTTAAAAAAATACTGGATATTCCTGATATTGACTGGTCGTATACTTCCTATGAAGATATGGATGATGAGTATGAAGAGGAAGATTAACAAATTAGATAGAAATCATATTAAGCCATTAGATCAAGGAAAAACTCAACATTATTTTGTAGCTTAGATTTCAGTATTATAGAGCGTTATTATTTTAATCAATCATTTAAAACTAGGCCGTATGTGGTGGGTATATGCAATTCTTTCAGCATTTTTTGCTTCACTGACTGCTATTTTTGCCAAAATAGGGATTACAGGAGTAAATTCGAACCTTGCTACCGCTATCAGAAGTGTGATTATCCTAATGGTAGCATGGGGAATTGTTTTAGCACGGAGTGAATACAAAGGCATCCCTGCCCTTTCCCGTCATAATCTTATTTATCTTGTAGTTTCCGGGCTGGCAACGGGGCTTTCATGGATATTTTATTTTAAAGCTCTGCAGATTGGTAAAGTGACCCAGGTGGCTCCTGTTGATAAATTAAGTGTTGCTTTAACGATTGTTCTTTCCGTTATATTTCTTGGGGAATCTCTTACTTTAAAAACAGCAATTGGAGCTTTATTGATTATTATAGGCACTGTGGTTTTGATCTTTGAGCAGTAGTCATTTTCTAATGAGAATATAAAGGAGGAGGCCTGAAGAGAAAGGTTGGTGAATATTATTTTCGGGCGCTAAACCACTTCGTTTAGCAAAGAATATCATCATAATACGGATACAGTTTTATAAATCATTATTCAACACTATACTGTGTCAATCCATTTGTAAAGATCAACATCAGCAGAGATTCCAAATGATTTTCTGAGTCTGCTTTTCCTGGTTTGAATAGTACGTACTGCAAGGTGATTATACTCCGCAATATCTTTTGTTGTGAAACCTAGTTTAATCAAAGCACAAAGCTTAAATTCGTCTGCGCTCATATCAGTATTAAGTTTCATGAGGTTATCATATAAATCAGGAAACATTTGTTTAACTTTAGGAATGAAGGCAATATCATCATTCATAGCCAGCTTTACAATGCCCTCAAGATCTATCTGGTCCTTATTATTCAGTTTTGCCCTCATGTCAGCAATAATCTTTTCACTTCTCAGTGCCTGTTGGTATAGTTTCACTATTTTAAACTGTTTTGAAAGTATGAAGTATCCCAGGATACTCACTCCTAAAAACACCTGTAAAAAGGTAATCAGTCTTTGGTTTTCTGAAAACAGTACATTATCTGCCCCTTCAACGGCAAATATTCTGAAATCATAATAATGGCTGATACTGAAAAGAATAAGTACAGAGAGATACACAATCAGATTATACCATACTGTCTTTTTGGAATTAAAAATAAACAGCGAGGCCAGCATAATGACAAAATAATATAATGAAAGACCATTTCCAAAACCTGTAGTGGAAGAAAAGAAGAAAACCAGCAACAGCAAAAGTTCAAGGCTAAACAAAGTCACAAAATGATTGTACCGCAATTTTGTAAAAAAGAAAAGGAAGAGATAAAATATTCCCAGCGCCGATAAAACAAAAAAGTTGATCTTCAATCCGAATATCAGATCTCTGCAGCCGTTAAACAACAGAACAGCTCCGATGGAAAATGCAAATAAATTCATTCTCTGAGCTTCAATACGCTCAAGCGGACCTGTATTGGGAGCAATATGTCTGTTCGCTATATAATCCCAGATTTTTCGAAACATAATTTATAGAATTGAGCAAAAAACATGAAATTCAATACAAAAATAATTAAAATGCTTTTATATTTTATTCAAATGGTCAATTTTAATTAAAAGTATATTTATAAAATTCTCCTGTTATATTAAAAACTGCTTGATTGTTACAAAGTCATTTACACCCAAAAGATCTTTTTCCATTTTGCGATGGTATTCCTGCTTAGTTTAAAATGATGGGCCAGCTGAGTATTATTCAGTTTATTTTTTTTCTGATAATCCAGAATTCTAAGAACATCTGTTCTTTTATAAGAATGATATTGACTGTTTTTCTTTTCAGAAGCTCCAAAAATAATAGTGTTAAGTTTCAGAATATCTAAGGCTAAAAGTTCATCTTTCAACAATAAATATTCGCACAGATCATATTTATCAGGATATTTAATTGTAATGATATCTTTGTAAATCTGTTTAAAATCAGGTTGTATATATTTTTCCATATTCTGTTGCAATATATTAATGGATTACTGTTTTAGGAACAGTATCAATGTCTATATAAAATACCTTTTTACTGCCATATCAGCCAATGTCAACAAAATTTCACAATAACTTACCGGCTGTATTTACCTATCCATTTATGGAGAGTTGTTTTAGGAATTTTATATCGTATAATAATTTCTTCCCTCGTCATTTCACCATTTTTTATTTGTTCAAGAATAAAATCTATGACTTCTCTGGTATAAATATTTTTGCGAAACTGGGGCAATCCCGTTTTTTTACCTTCGGATAGAGTATTCTTAATTTTAGGAGAAGTAGGAGCATAAAGAATCAAATGTTGAGTATAGATTCTAAAAAAATCATATTCCAAGAGTTTACTCCATTTAAGTAGAATTTCAGTATCCAGACTGATGCGGGTATACATTTCACCTACCTCTTTTTCAGTACAGTGAAAAAAATTACAGATACGGGATAATTCTATATTGCTCTCGGAAACAGCAATTTTAATCAGGTTTCCTATATGAATGTTTTTATAATTCATATTTATTTTTTCTTTTAAATACCAGTACCCAGAAAGGAAACAGTATTTATTATCGGTTTGTGTTTTTTTTAATAGGTCAACTAGGTCTGTAAAAAATATTTTGATAGTTCTTATTCTTATCAGACAGGATATTTAAAAGTTCCGGCGGGGCGGAGCCCCGCCGGAACTAAACATTAGGAAGACATTCTCTGTGCTGTAATATGAATGCGTCTGATATTATTGGCTGCAATAGTATCATTTAAATTATCTACATACACAAAAATGGTTAATCGATACCAAATTCCATCAATAGCCAGGTCTATGGTTTCTATTTCCTGAGAATCATCAGTACTGCTTGTAGAAGTTATAGGGGTAGAACTGCTGTTCATATTATCACCCCAGTTAAGATAGATCCCGTTATCCGTTTCCACATACCCTCCAGGAGCGACTAAAATATTGGCTCTACGGAAACGGTCTACACTGGACAATGCCGAATACCACATTTTAACATTACTAGAGGAAACATTCACTAATCTAGGATTATAGGTCACCCCACCCGATCCTGTATTAGAACTTGATAAGAAACTAAGATCAAGCCTGACTTTTCCGCCTAAAATAGGTGGATTCGAAATCATCGTGCTTAGCAAGCCTGTTGTGGTTGCCGAAACTTCATAGGTGAAAAACTGGTATTCTCCCGGGCTTAGCTTTTTGCCTCCGCCTACTTCAGCATTACATGTCTGTCCCCCGATGGAGATAGGAAACACCGTTGTATTAGGACTAGATACCGTGGGGGTTCCGGAAATGGTATAGATTAAAGTACCTGATCCTTGTGCAAAATTCCCTTGGGTAATGGTTGCGGTAAGTCCGTTTACCGGTCCTAAGGTCTGTGCAGCATATATTCCGCCGTTTCCACCAGTGTAAGGAATAGTCATTGTTCCTTGAAAAGCAGTACCAGCTGTATAGGTTAGCGGGTCAAGATTAGCATCAGTACATCGCAAAGCTCCTATAGTACCCTGCTGCAATGAACGTCCATCCAAAGGTCTCCATTGAGTACCATCCCAATATACATATCCGGCATAGCTAAATGTAGATTGTGTTCCCAGATTATAAACCAATAATCCGGTAGCAGGATTCGGAATTGTAGAGGAATCGTTGTAGGCCGTTAAAGCTACTCTTGGCCCCAGAAAACCTTTCTGTTTTCCTGATACCAATTGGCTCACATTAAGCTCTAATATTGCTGACAGATCAGGAGATGTAGTTCCTACTCCTACACTTCCATCAGCCATTACAGCAAAATCATTGGCTTGCTGCCCTACTGTAGGACTTCCTATTGTACTATTGTCTTTTTTTCCATCAATATTAAAGATTCCCTGAGGATTAGGTGTATTGATGCCAACCTGTGAATAGTTGAGTGAGTAAGCCATTACAAATAATGGTAGTAGATACTTTTTCATTCTGTGTTTATTGTATTTAAATTGAGTATTACAATGGTTTTAGCCAAAGAAGTTTTCTGCTATATAGAGTATATTGAATACTTTTTCATAACTCGAGACTGCTTTTTCTAAACACCTATTGATCGATTAAAATTTCAATGCAAGATTAGAGTTATTCTGTCCACAACCCAAGAAAACCTATACGCTACAGATACACTACAAGTTCATCATAAGATACGTCACAGATACGTTCGCTATCAAATAACAAAACACAAAACATTGAAAAACAAACAATTATACTTAAGTATGCTAATTTTTAAAAAAATTAAGAATCTTTAAAGTGGAGTTTAAAAATAAACGCTCCATGAAGCTTGTTCATAGAGCGTTTTATTCCATATATTCTTTAAAATAAAATTTCAGAAAGAAAACGTCATTCAGAATCGGGAAAAGTATTGTAATATTTTAAAACAGGAAAAATATGGATCTGAAATGAGAGCAAAGCTTTAGTTTTACTATTTATGCTTTCAAAGTAACCAGAATGAGTCTTAATCATTAAAATATTATTTTTTACTATTTCCATTCCCAATTCAATTCTTCATGATAGGGAATTTTCTGGCTGCTACAGATTTCATGGAAATAGTTTTTTAGCTCCATAAGATCGTGAACCTGTTTCTTGGGAAATATCAGATAGCTTCCTGCATTCATCTTAATAAAAAAATTTTCACCGGTCTCTGAAATCCATTCAAAATGAGTTATTGCATGTTTAGCCTCAAGCTGAGCATTTTTAATCAGAATATACTCTTTATTGAATTCTACATCAAAAGTATTGGCTACACTACTTTTATATTGCTTTCCCAAAGCAATGGTTGTATAATAACGTTTATAGTAACGGCTTGCAAATTTTGGATAAATCAGATAAAAAAGGCCGCCTACAATAAGCATTGCTACGCCTAATATGGGTTCGAAAAGCATCATCAACAGCCCGATTACGGCAATCATTCCGGCAAAAATGTAGCCACTTACCTTTTTTGACTGTTTCACTTCATCTGATTTTGAGGCTTCGTAGAGTAAACTGTCCAACATTGTTTTTTCATTAAAGCTCAGTGTCATTGTATTCATGGTAGATTGATTAGATTTATAATTTTAATTTCCTAAAAATACCAATCATCTGCTCAAAAAGCAACTTTATTAGAATAATTACCGTATGATAGACAACTTTTAATTAAATCATTTCACTTTTTTAAATAGTGTTCCACCCTGTATATCCATCATCACTCCACTCACATTACCTTTGTCATCAAGATTGAAATTGAAGTCAAAATCAGGATTCATTTGCTGAGGAACATCTTCTGTAAGTTTTGAAGAGAAAAGATCATACTGCTTATGAACCAATATAAATTTGAATGTAGGAAAAGTTATATACAAACTATTTCCTATTCTTGAAATAATAAAATTTCCATATCCTTTATTGGAATATTCACCACAATACGAATCCAGCTCATGAGTTGGCTTTTTCTTTTCATTAATAGCTGTACTCAATACCTTATCAGGCTTTATGATATCATATAATTCTTTTTCATAAAGATATGGTTTATGATCGTCCAATCCCAACATCCTTATAGAAATCATATTGGCAATTGTACTGGAAAGGTCCGAGTTATGCTGATTCGCTAATACAACGATTCCAAATTTTTCTGCCGGAAATAGAAAAACACTGGAGTTAAAACCTGATACTGCCCCAGCATGCCATACTTTATAATGGCCTTTGAAAATCTGGGTAAACCAACCATAGCCATGTCCAAATAAAAAGTTTTTCTGATCCGGATTCACAGGAGGTGTTCCATCAATCACTGTCTTGGTACTTATTGCATTATTCACATACTTTTTTGAAATGATTGCTTTATTTTCAAAACTACCATTATTTAGCCAAAGTCTGATCCAATTCCCCATATCTGCTGCAGAGCTGTTAATAGCTGCTCCAGGTTTATCATTATCAGGTTTTTGAAATAATACCTTTTCAATACTGTTATGGTAAAGTCCATAGGGATAAGAAAAGTCTTTCTGTTTTATAACCTCATCCACTGATGTATTACTGCTATTCATTTTTAAAGGATTCAATATCTTCTCCATGATCAGATCATCCCAGTTTTTATTATTAAGCTGTTCTGCAATGGTTCCTAACATCAGATAGCCAAAATTGCTGTATTTCCAGCTATTCCTAGGTTCTCCATTTTCTTTTAAAAAAGGAAGCCTCTGCATTAGATCAATTCTTTTGGCAGCAGGAAAAAAAACATAAGTACCATCTATACTCCCCAATCCACTTCGATGTTCCAGCAAATCTTCAATGGTAATTAAACTATTCATCCTATCTGTTGGAAATGTAAGACCGGGGATATATTTGGAAGGTTTATCCTGAAGAGATAGTTTCTTTTCATCTTCCAGCATTCCTATTAAAGCTGACGTAAATGCCTTGGTATTACTTCCAATACCAAAAATGGTATGAGGAGTCACCGGAAGTTTATTTTCATAATCCCTATACCCATATCCTTTGGTATATATTATTTCATCATTCTTTACAATTGCTACTGATAAACCTACTCCTTTGTAATCATTTAAAATTTTATTGATTTCTTTATCCAATCCTTTCAGATTTTCTTTTACTTTCTGGCTTAATAGGAAATGACACAATAATATACTCAGCAGATACATTATTTTTTTCATAGTAATAAGTTTTTAAATTTGCTATAATTTCAAGTAGTATAAATTTACATTTATTCCTCCTAAATATGAATCAAATACTTTTGTAATTCCATGAAAATGAAAGCAATGTCTTTATTACAAACCTTACAGCTTATTACATTAGAGCGCCAGGGACTAACACAATCTACTCCTTTTGGAACCGGAAAAGAGGCTGTGCTTACTGCTATGGAGCGTCTAGGATATATACAGATTGATACATTATCTGTAATAGAGAGAGCCCATCATCACACTTTGTGGACAAGGATTCCTGATTTTCAGACAAATGATCTGGAAGAACTGGTGGAGGAACGTAGAATATTTGAATACTGGTTTCATGCTGCCTCTTACCTTCCTATGCAAGATTTTCGCTATGCATTGCCTCAAATGCTTCATGTAAAGCAAAGTGATTCTCATTATTATAAAGCAGATAAAAAGATCATGGAATATGTAGTAGATACGATTCGCGCAGAAGGCCCCAAAATGGCAAGAGATTTTGAGAGTAAAAAGCATAAAACCGGAAGCTGGTGGAACTGGAAACCTACAAAATTAGCTCTTGAAAGACTCTTTATGCAGGGAGACCTAATGATAAGCGGGCGCAGTGGTATGCAGAAAACCTATGATCTTACAGAAAAGGTATTACCTTCATCTATTAATACAACAGCTCCCACTCCATTTGAGTTTGCTGAATATCTGGTAAAAACAACGCTCAATGCGTATGGTTTTACCACTTTAAAACAGATCACCCATCTCCGGAAAGGTGATGTGTTGAAAAAAAATGTGAATTTGGTTTTACAGTCATTGCTTGAAAAGGGTGAAATACAAAAAATCTCTATTGAAGGGCTTCCTTCTGTCTTTATTCAAAGTGGTTTGTTTGAAAAATCTAATGATATTGATAATCCAGAGATCAGGTTACTATCTCCCTTTGACAATTCTGTTATTCATCGTGACCGAATCAAACTTATTTTTGATTTTGATTTCCGTCTTGAATGTTATGTTCCTAAGGAAAAAAGGCAGTATGGTTATTTCTGTCTGCCTATCTTGTTTGGAAGCACATTTATCGGAAGAGTGGATTGTAAAGCTCATAGAAAGGAAAAAAAATTAGAACTCATTCATCTACATATTGAAAATACAGCCATTTCTCCTGAGCTTTGGTTACCTTCTTTTTCCAAAGCAGTAAGACGTTTTGCTTCTTTTAATGGTTGTGAATCATTACTTCTGACTCAAGTAAGTCCATCTACGTTGAAAAAAACAATCAATAAAGCACTATCTCATTAACTGAGAATATATAAAACTGCAACTCTAAGAACTGTCGTTTCTTTAACTTTACTTTACAAACTGCTTCAGCCTTTTTTCTGCCTATTTTAAAATGACTTATGAGCTGTGAATTGTTCAATCTGTTTTTTGATAATCCAATACTCTCAAAATATCACATTCAATATAAGCACAGTGTCTTTGAGAACATCTTTCTTTGCTTTTATAAATAGGAGGAAACATCCGCCCATTAAGTTCCAGAATATGCATAGTATCCTGGTCTTCTTTTTTATAATACAGCGAACTAAAGAACAAACTCTCATTACCTATAAATATTAAGGGTTCTATATTTTTGACAATGTAAGTTATGCTTAACTTTTAAGCAGCTGTTCTCTGTATTCTATTCCCCATTTGGCCATAGTATCAATAATATCATGCAGGCTTTTTCCAAAGTCTGTAAGTTCATAATCTACTGTTACAGGCATAGTATTATTTTGGGTTCGGCTCACCAGATTATTCATTTCCAAATCCTTCAGTTCCTTTGAAAGGGTTTTAGCAGCAATACCTTCAAGTTGTCTTTTCAGATCCATGAAACGCATTTTACCCCCAAAATACAGATGGCTGATGATAATGGTTTTCCATTTTCCTTCCAATAAATATACAGTATCCTTTACGCCACGGATATGGTTTTTGCACTCTGGTCCCAATTCCAATCTTTCCTTTTTCATATTGAATCATTAGATCACAAAATTAGGTAATTATTCAAAAATATTGAAACTTGGTTACTTACAGGTAACTAGTTACCTATGGGTAACAGGTATATATAAGCAACTGCTTTTGATGTAATTTTGCATCATCAATCAGTAATAATACAATTTATGTCACTACAGGAAACACTAAACTGGAGATCTGCTACGAAAGCGTATAATGGAAAAACCATTGAAGATGATAAAATGGAGCAAATACTGGAAGCTATCCGTCTTGCCCCTTCAAGCTCAGGATTACAGCCATTTAAAGTTTTAGTTATTACAAATAAGGAATTAAGAAAAAAATTACAGCCTATTTCTTGCCATCAGGATCAGATTGTACAAGCTTCTCATATCCTGGTCTTTGCTGCGTGGGATGAATATACCACAGAAAGAGTGGATTCATTTTTTGAATTCAGTAATCAGGTAAGAAAACTGCCCAACAATGCTACAGATGATTATCGCTTGAACTTATTGGGCATGCTGGAAAAACAAACCAGAGACCAGCATTTTAATAATGCTTCCAAACAAACTTATATTGCTTTAGGTTTTGGACTTTTGGCAGCAGCTGATCTTAGAATAGATGCTACTCCAATAGAAGGCTTTAATAATGAAGCGGTAGATAAACTGCTTAGCCTACCTGAACAAGGTTTAAAAAGTACTGTTGTAATGGCTCTTGGCTATAAAGATGAAGAAACCGACTGGTGGGGAAAACTGGATAGAGTAAGAAGATCGAAGGAAGAGCTCTTTGTGGAGATCAACTAAATTAAGGATAAAATTCGTTATAAAAAACAGGAGATCTTTTGAAGGTCTCTCTTTTTTTATCTTAAATTGATACAAGATAAATCATTACAATGGAACTGAAATTAAGTATCCTGGATCAGACTCCCATTATTAAAGGCGGAAATGCTGCTCTGGCTCTCAAGAACAGTCTGGCATTGGCAGGAATAGCTGATAAACAAGGCTATCACAGTATTCTGTATTCAGAACATCATGGTGTGGAAGCGTATGGAAGTTCCAGTCCGGAAATCCTTGCAGCAACAGTTCTTGCCAATACAAAAAACATTAAGGTAGGCACCGGAGGAATTATGCTCCGTAATTATTCTGCATTTAAAATTGCTGAGTGGGCCAAAATGCTTGCCATACTTTATCCCAATCGTTTTATACTGGGTTTGGGAAAAGCTCCCGGTGGGCTAAAGGATGCTGTATTGGCTTTGAATGGTCATAAACTTCCTATTCTTAACAGTATCAATGATAAGCTGGAAGAAATTATAGATTATTTAAAAGAGCAAAATTATAAGGATACTGATCTCTTTGCCCAACCTACTTATGTTTCAGCATTACCTGAGATCACCTGGTTGGGTTCCGGAGAAAATTCTGCGAAAGAAGCGGCTAAATACGGTATATCCTACTCTATGGCCGATTTCATTGCAGACGGATCCAATACGGAAATCCATACCCTATATCAGAAAGAATTTAATCAGTACGGATATAACAAACATCCTTCATTTCAGGTAGCGATCTCAGTTTCTGTTGCGGAGACTCTGGAACAGGCACGTTATAATGCATTTGGAATGGTATATCAGTTCCTTGAATCCAGAAATATTTTAGCACCAGCTGCATTAAAGCCCTCTGAAGAAGTGCAATCTCTTATTCATGAGACTGAAGATCAAAACCTTTTCAATATTTTATTGAATAAGGTAGTGATGGGTACTCCGGACACTATTCATTTAAAACTTGAAGAAAAAGCATTGCAATACGGAACCCAGAATCTTGTTCTGTTATCCAATATGTTCAACGAAGAAGACAGGCTTTTTACCTATAAAAGTATGATTCAATAAAAGTGAGTATATGAAAATATCGGTTTTCAAAAAAGTTTAGAATATACCAGAAAAATAGCCAGAAAATATGATTATTTCTGGCTTAGTTTATTAAAAAGTATAAGATCCTATTTTTCTATTTCAAATTTCTGGATTCCAGTTCTTTTTCTAATTCCTGATTACGTTTGTTCCATTGAATTCCCAGGAAGCCTGCAAAAAATAAGGGGAAAAAGGTAAAAAATCCGATTCCGTGGTTCACACTGCTATACACAGCAACACCAACAAAGAAACCTATAAGAACAGCATTGATTATTTTATCAGATTTGGATTTTTTCTTTTTTTCTAATAATTCCTGGTCAGTTAATTTATTGAACTCTTTTTCATTCATGGGTATCGTTTTTAGTTTTTTATTTGAGCTCCAGCTAACTTACAAAAGTTTTGTATTTTGTCAATAACAATTTTTAATTAGTTAGCAGCAGGATCAATCAGTTCAGTAGTAATACTTAAAGATTTCAAAAGATTTTTATCATCAAAAAATAATGTTGTGAAGTGCTTTTCATTTTTGAAAATAAGTTTTGATCCTCCGGAAAATTCACTATCGGCAACCAATTTTTGAACTTTTGCTCCATTCTTTTTGAATTGGCTTTTTGCTTCATCTAATGTTGTTTTGTTCATTGTAAGGCCATAAGGCAATCCTCCGATGACCAAAGCATTATGTTCCGATATATCAAAAAACATTTCATTAATAATATTATTCTTTCCAAGTCCTGAATAAAGCTCTAATCCTGATTTTGTTGGCCATTTGGCATATTTTTCACCATTGGCATCTTCATAGAATATCGTTTTTGTATTCAAAGCCTTCGACATTTTATCTGGGGTTTGTGGAAAAATAAATTCAGATTTTTTATTCAGTAAAGAATTGAGCGCAGCTGTTTTTTGAGAAAAGACACTCATACTTAATAATTGAAAAAATACGGCAAGAACTAAGGTGAAAGGTTTTATTTTCATGTTGATTATTTTGATGGTTTTCGGGTTTAAAGATATTAAAAATACAGTAATAAGTTGGAGGTTGGAAGCTGGAAGTTACTATTTAACGAGCCATTACTGTATCACTTTTTAAGGAAACGCAAAGTTTTATGATACTGATTGTATATTTTTAAGGAGGCAAAGATGGAATCAATTTCATTGACTCTTTCTAAGCATATGCATAACCTATCATTTTATCTGACTTATCAAATCAACTTTTTGTTTAGCTTAAATCTTTTGCCCTTGAACTCTTTTTCTTCAATAATGACAGGCTATTGATAAGCAGAACCGGGAAAAAATAATGTAAATTTGTACCATCCTGCGATAAAGGCAGGATTTAGTCTTTAATATCATGAAAAAAACAGCATTTTCTTTACTGGCGCTTTTGTTTCATTTTGCATGCCAGGCACAAAATTTTGACGTTATTCCATTAGGGATCTATGGCGGAGAACAGGAAGATAATTTATCTGCTTATTTGGTAGGAACAACTAATGATAATACATTTCTTTGCCTTGATGCCGGAACTGTAAACACCGGAATCCGAAAAGCAATTCAAGAAAAAAGCCTCATCGGTCCAGAAGAAACTGTTCTAAAAGATCAGATTAAAGGATATTTTATTTCTCACGGTCATTTGGATCATTTAGCTGGTCTTATCATCAACTCTCCGGCTGATTCTAAAAAAGATATTTTTGCAATCCCATCGGTAATTCAAATCCTTCAGAATCATTATTTTATCACAGATACATGGATCAATTTTGCCGATCAGGGCCAGAAGCCCATCCTTGGAAAATACCATTATAATGAGCTCAAGGAAGGAGTAGAAATCCCAACCCCAAAAACCTCTTTTTTCTTAACAGGATATGAGCTTAGCCATGTTAATCCTTATAAAAGCAGTGCTGCACTTGTCAGAAATGAAGACCATTACCTGCTTTATCTGGGTGATACCGGTGCAGATAAAATCGAGAAATCTGACCGCATGGATAACCTCTGGAAAAATGTAGCCCCATTGGTACAAAGCAAGCAATTGAACACCATATTGATCGAAGTTTCTTTCCCAAACAGCCAGCCTGAAAATCTTTTGTTTGGCCACCTTACTCCTAACCTGTTGGTGAAGGAACTGGAAAATCTGAAGGAAAAAACGGGGCAAAAAGATCTGGAAGGCCTGAATATCGTGATTACGCATAGAAAACCTACAGGTAACAATCCTGAGATCATCAAACAGGAACTATTGAAAAACAATCCTTTAAAATTAAAATATATTTTCCCGGAACAGGGCAAAAGAATTAACTTACCATAGTCATAAAGAGCGATGAAACTGATGTCTCATCGTTCTTATATTTGTATTTCGACTAATTGATTATTTCCCCTTTACCATCTTTCAGTTTTCCACGGAAGTTCTGAAGCTCTTCAGGGTTGGGTTTACTCCATTCTGTCACTTTTCCAATAATTTTCAAGGGAAGATCTGAACGATAAGAACGGGTCAAATTACCTGGAAATTTTTTATCGGTTAGATTCGGATCATTTTCAAAAGGCCCCGTGGGTTCTACGATATACACTCTTTCAACGCCATCTCCTTTTGCTAAAGCAGCAGCGAGCCCTGCACCATTAGGTAATGCTGTGAAATAAATATGATTCATCCTGAATTCATCTTTATAGTTGGAATTACCGCCCGGTGTTAGCAGGCCTCCTATCGGTAAATCGGCTTTTGTACCATGATAGAAAGGACCTTGATCAAAAATTTTATCTTTTATTGACAAAGCAAGCGCTTGATATTCCTTTGATTTTTCCGGATCAGAAAGTGCTTCATAGCTTTCAGCCATCTTTAAATAAAGAGTATAAAAAGCACTTTTAGCAGTATCATCATTTGTTTTTAAAGCATGTGATAAGGCTGTTTCAAACCACTTCAACCCATCAGAAGGTATAGTTTGATTTCGGGCAATATAATACGCCGCAAGAAATTTTTCAAAATCGTTTGTCGCCTCATTCCAGGCTTGCTCAAATAATTTCTCTGCTTCTTGAGGATTATTTTGTTCTTCTCTGCTCATCCCCTGGATACAGAGCTTAACAACATTATTAAATGGCGAAAATTCCATGGTATAAATATTTTGTTTCAGATTTTTAAATTTCTATTACTTTTCATTGATATTAAACCTATGTTCCAGAAATGACTCTGTTGAAATCCCATGTTTTTCAAAATCAGAAATGATCATTTCTTTCAATTTTTGAAATCTTTCTGCGGATACTCCATCCCATTCTTTTACTGCCATATAAAAAAATGTCCCCTTATATTTCTGAAGAACTGAACGAACTGATGCATAGTCCATATTTGTAAGGATTTCATCTGTAAAATCACCCTTGAGAGGCAAACTAATGGAAGAACTGAACTCAATGGGTCTAAATGCAGTATCTTTTGATGTCTTGAAATTGGAAGGTGGAAATTCCTCATGTGGATTATAGACAGTCAAATAAACAGGAACAGCATTTTCATCATCCTTACTGAATATACTTTTATTCATTACAGCAAAGAATTTTCCAGGTTTATTGATAACCGCCATGTGATAGGCAACACTATCAGGATGTTTAATATATTTTTCAAGAATTTCATTATCTTCTGTACGCCGTAAGCCTATGATTTCTATTTTCGGCGTATATGGATTGCCTCCTATCTCCGGAACAAATTCTATAGAGGCTTTCGGATCATTAGTAAGAAGTGCTATCGGACCAAATTTCAGTGCATAATCAGCTGCTGCTTTTTGAGCCCGCTCAAGATTTTTCTCATAATCAGATTCTATTTGGAGCATGGCTCTTGTGAGCGATCTTGCGTCTTCATTTCTTTTGTTTTGAATAATATCTGAGCCACAGGTACGGGCCAGTATTAACAGAGCAGATACCACTGACAAAGAAATGCCAATATATTTATAATTCCGATTTTTGGAGACTTGCAGCTGTTTTACAAGATGGGACTCTTTTTCCTGTTTATTTTTCCCTATCTCTTCTTCATTGGTATGAAAAGACTGTTGAGCATTCTGTTCCAGATTCATGAGAAGCTCATCCCTGAATGCAATGAATGTTTCAATATCATCTGCTGATTTTTGATTCCGGGGATTAAATTGCCATACCAGCTTTTTTCCATTTTTCAGCTTGATCCGCATAGAAGGTGGCGGAGCCTGCAGAAAATTATATGGTGGAATGCTGTGTATATCTTCATAACGAATACGGCCATACTTTTCTGAAGTAAAACCTTCAATATCTACTGTAAGCGTATCTGTTTCACTTGATATTTTGATAAACTGGGCTATACAATACAGTATGGCTCCGATTCCGAGCGGAATGATGATCCATAAACTCCATGGAATAGTATCCAGAAGAGCAATACTCAACAAAATTACAACCAAAGGAATTCCAAAAAGAAACAGCAAAACATATAAAGCACCTTTGCTATTCTGGTATTTGAATGTAAATTGTTTCATGATTTGGTATTTAGTTCCCATTATATGATGACCATAAATTTAATATAAACCTGCGATATCATCATCATTAAAATTGGCAAGCTTATGATTTGTACTTTTGCTGCTTTAAAGCACTTTCAAATTCTTTTTGAAAATTTCATGGCCTCCGAATATAATAGGACTTTTGGCATTCCGTAATTATCTATAATCACACTTCCAATTAACGGTTTCAGAAGTGTAGAATTTGAAAAATAACATTATATTTAAAGAAACAATATGCCTTCTGTTACTATAAGAAACAACCCAATAATCTAATGTATGAAAGTTATAAAAAGACTGTGCTATACTTTATTATTTCTATTGATGGGTATATACAATGCACAAACTCACGAAATTCTTCAAAGTACTAAGGATGCCTTTAAAGGATATTGGGTGTATAAAAATAAATATTTCACAAACTCTTTAATCATTGATTTTGAACAAGGAAAGGATTTTGCTATTTTCACAGATATTGGAACCGGTGAAGCACCACCCCGCATCTTTCAGGCTGTAATGAAAGGAAATTTATTAATTATCCCTGCCCAGCAGCATACAAATGATTATATAGAGCTGGAAGTTATAAAAGGGGGACTGCATTTAAGGGTTAAACAGGTAACATGGGATGATAAAGGAAATATAGTCAATACTAATAATAAACCCGAAGAAAAAACGATTTTTAAACGCAGAACTCAGAGAGATTAAAACAAAGAAAATAAATATGGACAAAGAACTTATCAAAAAAATACAGGATAAAAAACACTATCATGAAAATGTTGAAGCATTGGAGAAACATCTGGACCAACATTTCAAAAGTGAGGAAATGACTGTTTTTCATGAGATGCTTTCTCTTGATTTTCACCTGGATGTCTACTTTATCCAACCTAAAGATGAAGACTTTAATCTGTTGATAACTTCTGGTATGAGTCTGCTGGAAATGCAGGTTCCCGATGCCATCGAAAATAAAGAAGATTATACTTTTGCAGAACTTTTGATCTTGCTTCCTAAAGATCTGAAATTTGAAAAAACGTTTCCAAGTGAAGGAGAAAATGATTGGATCATAGGCATGATAAAAGATATGGCAAGATTTCCACATCATCAGGATACATTCTTAACGGAAGGACATTCTCTACAGGCATGGAGTGATATTTCAGAACCATATGACGAAAACACTCAGTTTACAAGCTGTATTTTATTGCCTTCTGCTACTTTTGATGACGATTTTATGCAGATCACCAGTGATGATAGAATTATTAATCTCTATACCCTTTTTCCACTCTACCAAAATGAACTGGAATATAAAATAGAAAATGGTTATGGTAAGTTTTTCGACTTACTGATTGCTGGTAATATCCCTGATATTCTTGACAATAACCGTAAAAATTTGTTAGGTTAAACTATAATAGAAATATAAATTTTCAAGTCTGATAGTTGAGTTCTTACATTCGGTTATCAGGCTTTTTTTAATTAAAAAAATATTGGAGTTTATTTCTTTCTGATAATGATATCTCCTTCTGATAACCTTACATCTTTATCATTGATTTTCAGTTCAGCCCATTGAGCTGGATCATCCGATTCACAATCATTCATAATCCGATAATCTGAATAGCCGCTATGAGAATCCGGCAGTACAAAAATGGTATCAATTGTATTTTTACTGATCTGATAACGATGAAAAATATCCAATAAATGAACAAGTTCTGACAATTCTTTCTTTAACTGCACATTTGCTTCTTTGTTTATTCCTTCGTTGATTAAGTTGTTCAGTTTTTCAATTTCATTGGTCATAAATTCCTTGGCTCCCATCTTTATTTTTTGAATGCTTTTGAACAAAAATAGTTATTTTCAAAAAGAATCAAAAAGAGGTTTTTATCAACCTGACTCCTTTAAAGTTCTATGAGGAAGAGAAACCTGCTTATTCAATTTTTTCACGAAAAAAGAATAGAACATATCAAAAGACCATGTTCCTTTGAAAACGGGTTTTGTTTATGCTTTCATGGAAATTATATACAATTTGTAATATCCCATTAAATATCAGCCCTATATTACTATAATAAATGTGCATTTTTTCCGAACTTTGAGTATGGCTTTATTCTTAACTCCTGACAATGTCTATAATCTGTACCATATTGATCCCTCAAAAAAGATAGAAGGTATTGTTATTCTGCATCAACACAATCATCCAGAAAAGGAATATACAAAGCATACCCGTATATTTGATGGGCTATTGTTAGGCTTTATGATTAAGGGATCTATGAAAGCTCAAATCCACTTTCAGGAATATGAACTCAATGCAGGTGATATTGCTGTATTACAGCCAAAACTCATGATCGACACAAAATCCTTAAGCGAAGATGCAGAAATCGTTACGATTGGGCTGTCTTTAGACTTTATTACAGCATTCCCAGTCCTGCGTGAATTTGTGATGAACAATGAGGTCCGATGGCAGCCTGTGATCAGGCTTCAATCTGAAGAAATAGGTTTACAAAAGGAATTGATAACCCTGATACAAAATTTTTATCATAAAAATTCCACTCCCAAAAAGGCGGAAATGTTACGTCATCTTGTGATTGCTCTCATGTGTATGATTTCGGAAGCCTATTCCGGATTAGCACATCAAAACAGCTTTACTAAAAACCGCACTCATGAAATCATTGATGATTTTTATGTTTTGATTTCAAAATATGCAACCCAGCAGCGAAGTGTTAAATTTTATGCAGAAAAACTTCATTTAACTCCACAATACCTCTCCACTTTTTTGAAACAAAAAACAGGCAAATCAGTATTGCAATGGATTGACCATGCGATGATTCTGCATGCTAAAACATTACTCAAATCCACCAATTTATCTGTTAAACAGATTGGCCATGAATTAAATTTTGAAGATTCCAGTGTCTTCTGTAGATTTTTCAAAAGAATTACCGGGGTTTCACCAAGAAGTTTCAGGAATGGATAATGCACAGCACCTATCTTTAGATGATATGTTATGCAATATTACAAAAAAGACAAATTTCAGGATAATATTCAACAATAAGATCAAAAACAACATTAAAAATAGCACATCAATACCATCAAAGTGTAAAAGAAATAGAGATTATCTAATTCTACTTTTACACCATGAAAAATTCAACAAAAAAAGCGGCTATCGGGTTTATATTTGTAACCTTACTGATCGACATTACAGGCTGGGGAATTATTCTTCCGGTAATACCTAAGCTCATTAAAGAACTTATTCATGGAGACATCAGCGAAGCTGCTCAATATAGCGGCTGGCTTGGTTTCGCTTATGCTTTTACCCAGTTTATATTTTCTCCCGTGGTAGGAAATCTCAGTGACCGGTACGGAAGACGTCCTATTATTTTAATTTCTCTTTTTGGATTTGCTGTAGATTATATTTTTCTGGCGCTTGCTCCTTCTATCGGGTGGTTATTTTTAGGAAGAATCATTGCTGGATTTACTGGAGCAAGTATATCTACAGCAAGCGCCTATATCGCTGATATTTCAACAGATAAAGACAGAGCTAAAAACTTTGGGATGATTGGGGCTGCCCTGGGGATGGGATTCATTATCGGACCTGTTATTGGAGGGCTACTGGGGCATTATGGGTCAAGAATTCCTTTCTATGCAGCTGCCTGTCTTTGTATTTTAAATTTCCTTTATGGATATTTTATTCTTCCTGAAAGTTTGGATAAAGAAAAGAGAAGAAAATTTGAATGGAAACGGGCAAATCCGATCGGGTCCCTCCAGTTTTTGGGCAAGCACCACGAAATCTCCGGTTTGGTTATTGTTTTAATTCTAATCTATATTGGAATTCATGCTGTACAGAGCAACTGGCATTTTTTTACCATGTATACATTTGGCTGGACTGAACGAATGGTCGGAATTTCTCTTGGGGTACTTGGATTATTATTAGGATTGGTTCAAGGTATTCTAATAAGATGGACAACTCCTAAATTGGGGGAATATAAAAGTATTTTCTATGGGTTGATGGGCTATGCCGTAGGATTGTCTTTATTTGCTTTTGCTACACAGGAATGGATGATGTTTATCTTCCTTATCCCCTATAGTTTAGGTGGAATTTGCGGTCCTGCTTTGCAATCAGTCATCACCAAAAATATCCCATCGAATGAACAAGGCGAACTTCAGGGGGCATTAACGAGTTTAGTAAGTGCCACCTCTATTTTAGGGCCTCCAATCATGACTAATTTATTTTATTATTTCACCCATGATGAAGCGCCATTCAAATTTCCAGGAGCACCTTTTCTCTTTGCCTCTATTTTGATGATCATGAGTGTAATCATTCTCCATTTTGTATTCCGAAGAAAGAAGAGAGATACACTGAAGAATTAGAAAGCTTCTCAATATTTTCACGAAAAATCAAAATAACTCTTTTTTAAATAACAACACCAGCTCAAAAATGATCTGGTGTTGTTTCTAAAAATATTTTGATACTCTTCTACTCACACTCTTCAAGAGCAAGGTTCTTTCCCTTTACCCCAATTTTTTTCCCGTGCTCAGTGACTCATTGTGTTACAGCACATCTGATTAATTGTTAAAGGATATTGAGCCTCTGGAGAGGGAGCATAAAGTATTTATATATATTGCTTATGATTCTAAAATTGATATTGCAAAACTAAATACCAATCTGCATAAAGCTACTATTTCTTCTTTTCTTTTCTATTACGCCTAATAAGATAATAAATTGAGGTTGGAATCACAATTAATAAAGCCATCGCTAATGAAATAAATTCCATAATATGATCATACCACGAATAGGAAAAATGAGTCTCTACATAGATAAAACGCAGGATAAAAAGAAAATGAAGAACTGCAATACTATACCAATAATACCTGTATGACTCTATCTCACTTTCTATTATAATTTTGAAAAAAAATACGATACTCATTACCTGAATGAATAAAACTAATATAATCATATTATCTATCTTTTTACTTCCACATCATAAATCCTTGTGTTGCCAAGTCTCTGCCTTCTGGAAGGTAGAGCGTAATGCCGGGTTGATAAATACTCTTGTCTTCTCCATACTCAAGCATTAATGCTCCCCCACCTCTTAATTTAGGATCTAGGCTATCGGTGATAAGGCATAATAATTTCCCATCCCCCATATAATCCATCTTATATGTAGTAATAGGAAGCTGCTTATAATTATCTATCACATACCCTCTATATTCTTCTAATATATTCTTTATATTATTGTCTTTATATAATACTTGTTGAATCCTAGCTGTAGACGGATAAACCAGTTTTAATTCAGCATTTATATCATTATTTACATGGATTTGGCCAATCATTTTATAAAATTCTAATGCTTTCTTTCTTACCAAATCCTGATCTAGCTTTCTCAAATCCTGTCCTTTTGTCCACCCTTCAAACTCATAGGGAACTTCGGCATTAAATGTAAAGCTGAACTCATAAAATTCTTTTCCAGCAGCTTCTTTTGGACTTACTTGTGTTGTAATTACTTTTTCATCATCAAAGCTTTTTTTAGATTTATTATCCATCATGACTACTGAAATATCAACCTTTGCTTTGTCTGATAATTTGGTAGTTGGCACTTGATTTTCTAATCCTAAATCTTTATTAATTAAATCTCCAACGGGATACATTTTTACAGTAACTTTCTGTGAGCCTGATTTCAAAACCGGATATATTCTGATAGGAGTAATTACATTTGATAATTCATAATCACTATTATTAAAAACATCATTAATATATACTTCAATCAAACAATTCTCCTTATTAATTCTAACATAATACATGGGTTCTTTATCATAGTGCTTAATTTGTGAACTTACTTTTGCCACAAAATTAGTTTCCGTAATATCCTTTGCTTCTGGAAAGATATATTGATTGATATCATACATATTTTTAGAATTATTTATTGTTGTTGGTTGATTATTTTCTTTTTTCTGAGCACAACTTAATAAACAAGTATTAGCTATTATTATTAAAAATAGTTTTTTCATATTATCTTTCTGATGGATTTTTAGTCATTTCTGAAGAATTAAATACTAATTGACAAGGCTCCATTAACATAAACTGAGTAGGTTCCTTTTTTGCCAAGACAGTACTTTTACCTTTACCCCTTTGTCCTACCACTTCAGCAGTATACTCATATTCTCCTGCTAGTCCTGTAAAAGCAATTTTATCTTCATGATAAGGCTTACTATCCGCTTTAAAATAGTACCGTCTTTCAATAAAAACATTACCATTTACTTCAAACGCTCCCTTTGCATTTAAATTTTGCATTTCTTTTTCTTCATTATTATTCCATGTTAGTACATGCATACCTCTTACCAATAGATTCTGATTGGTGATACTTCCCGAAAGTTTTAACCTTACAGTAAAAGCTCCTGAAGGCGCAACACTGATTGAAGAATGATCTTTTTTACTTTCACCTTTGGCAAGAGTTACCATATTGAGGCTCTTTTCAGCATTATGAATTTTTAACCAAAAATCAAGGTCTATATGGGCTGTAATATCTTTTTCAAATTCTGCTTCAGCACCAAAAACCTCTTTCAGCGCTGTATCTGTAGCAAACGCCAAAAGTTTATACACTCCATCCAAGGCCGTGTTGGCAACATGTAAAGGATAAGTAATAGCTCCGTACCAGCCAACAGCCTCCTTTCCTCCTTTCACTTTTGTAAGAAACATTCTGCTAACACCTAGACCAAATCCTCCTGTTGCTGCTTTCGCCATATTAAGAGTCATTCCAGCAGGAGTTTTATCCAGTAATAATTCTCCCAGACTCTTCTTTTGCTTTACTCCCATATTGAGGAGCGGACTAATTTTTATTCGCTCTTCCATAACTGGCTGAACCCCAATATTGGGATCATCTGCAAATCTATAGCCTCTAAAATATGATCCTTTCATCATTTCAAGAGTATTTTTTGCCATATTTACGTTTCTTGCAGTTTCAAAAGTTTTCGAATACTTAGTCAATATATTTCCTGCTTTTTTTCCAGCATTTGCAATCTTTGCTCCTTTATTGACAACACTAGCTACTTTTCCCGCTTTCGAAATAAAATTAGCAAGTGCAGCTCCTTCCGTAAGAATAATGAGCAGGACATCAATAAGAATTTCCAAAGTAACCACACCAGCAACCATAGCCTTAAATACTGCGGGGTATTTTTCTGCATAGTCAATCTGTTTTGAATTCTTTTTGCCTGCATTATCAAAATCATAGTAAGCAGTAAATCCAAACTCGTATCTATCAGCCATATCTTTTATGATATCAAGAATAAAATTACGAATAAAAGCAGTTCCAATTACAGGGCTAATAATCGTTGCTGAAAGACGATCTGCTATAGGACTGTTTTTAATCCAATCCAATTCTTCACTCAGCCCCTTTACGGTTTTTATTGTTTTTTGCTGGCCAAAAAGATAGTATTCAGGAATATATGGATCATCAAACAATGCATGAAATCCCCATGCAACATCCGCAAATGTTTTCAAATACAGACTTTTATGATAGCGGCAGGTTTCTACGGGTATTCTATAATATTGTATAAGATCTTTACTGCTGATCTCCCAATCCATTAATACGCTTTTCAATGTAGAATAGGCAGGATCTGTACTAGACATCATACTGGAAAACAGAAAATAATTCTTTAAAAAATCCCAGCTGCTTTTTTCATCATACTCATAATTGAAAGAGGGATAAATGGTAACGTTCTCATCTTCTTTTACCACTTTAACTTTTATCTGACTTTCTTTCAATATCTGGGTGTCTATTACCCGGCCTTTATGCGGTGTCTTCCTATCCCGAACATCATTCTCTGAAAAGAAAGTCTGCTTCATATTTTCTTCAGTATGCTGACATTCTTTGGTATTTACATTTTCAAGCCTTATACTGAGTTCTTTGATATTTTTACTATCTTTAGGAGGAGCAATAGCAGAAACCAGAAATTTCATGTTTCCCAATTGTCCATTCTGATCTTTTCTTACGGGCTCTTTTTCATCAAAAAGTTTTACTTCCGGAGCGTTTCCATATTTGTAAAATACTTTTTCATATTTACAAGGTTCATATTTCTGGGTAAAGTATTTTTCATCATATATTGTGACAGGACTTAGATTGGTGACAGGTTTATCCTGCAGATTGAAATCAAAAAATACATCAAGATATTTCTTTCTCTTATCACCATCAAATAGCAATAAATTGTCATAGGAAATTATAAAATATAATTTTCCTAAAGATTTATGTTTCACTTTTCCTGTAATGGCCAATGTATCAGGCAGCATATCTGCAAGCAGAATAGGCAGAAGGGCAGCATAAAAACTCTTATTTTTGAGAAACTCTTCATGTGAGAGATAAAATCCTTGTATACTATAAAGCTCTGTAATAGTAAAAATACTGGTAAACACCAGTTTAGATTCGCCGTCTCTTCTTTTAAAATAAACATCTATTTTCAGAGGGTGTCCAAATAGTCCAACCCCACTGATATGAGCAGTACTATTGTTATTAATACCCACCTCATAGGCTTCCCTATCTTCTTTGCTATTCCACCATTTTGCTTCAATAATTCTGGGCTTAGCTACTACTATAAGCTGTATGGAAGCAATAGGATTTCCATTTTCATCTTTAGTGGAAATGGTAAAGAGATGAGGTCTTTCATGTGATCCGGCATAGGATTTCAACACAATAAGTTCTGCTTTATTTCCTTTGGTAAGATCTCCCGAATCCAATTGCTCTCCATTGCTGAAAATCGCCCAAATTGCTTTAGAAGCAGCCGGGGTCTCTATAAGTTCCATTTCAAGATTGAAGGAATCTTGTCTGATCGTATCGAAATTAACAACGATTCTGTTGTTTTCAATCTTATGATTACTGGCTACTATCCTGGCCATGATCTTGTTTGGTATTAAAAGTTAAGGAATGTCTTGGTTTTTCGGGCTCTGTAAGCATAGGACAAAGTTCATTCAAAGTATCCGGATCCGACTTCTCTTTATTTTTAGGGCCTAATTCTGCAATTTGTCCATGATTGACAATCGTAATACAATCTGTACCTCCAATGGGACAGGTTGCTTTGCTGTCTTCCAGCAAAACCATTCCGCCATTATCTTCAATAATTATTTTATCGTAATATCCACTCCACTGTGTCACCACAGCAGTACAGGGACTATTATTTTTTTTAGAACAGCTTCCGAAGGTATTCTTTTCGAAAGTTGAGCCTATATCTACATGTGTTGCGGTCAATTTTTTTTTGCCGTCCTTATCGTTGATGTAACGTCTGCTTTGGGTATTTACTTTAAGTTTATCGGGGGTTGTCCCGAAATTGCACTTGCAGATTGCCCCTTGACAAACCAAGTGTTTTTCACTCATATTATTCTATTTGTGTTGATTTAGTGTAAAAATTCTATGGTTGGTGAACCCAATATAGAAAAATTCCAAACAGCAGACAGGACCTTATTCCTGTATACTTTAACAGGCCATTTATAATTCATAAATTCCTATTTCAATTCTTTTATGATGAATTTTCCCTTGTAATTCAATAAAACCTGTTACTGAAAAAATCCTTTTATCTGTTTCATCCATTTTAAATAGAATATCCATACTTCCCTTTACCTTATTATCCGGGTTTCTGCTGATCAAAGCATGAGAAGGGGCATTCCAAAGTTCCAGTTCCGACCTGTTATCTGTACAGGTTCCTGTAAGACGGATCATAAACTTATTACTTTCACTAATCTTCAGATCCGTCTCTAGTTTCATTTTAAATTTTATCCCTGTATGTTTCGGAAAGATAAGATAACGATCTTCAAACTCTATTGTTTGTCCTTCTACATAATTTCTATACAATGGAGTATGCCATATTTTGAAAAAAATGCTGTTCAAAAGCCTGCCTCCATACATCTCTGTATTGCATACCGCCTCTTCTGCTTTGGATAAAATCTCTTGGCCTGTTTCTCCTTGATAATAATCCTCTAATACTGGCCTCAATAGGATCCATCGCTCTTTAATCTCTTTACTATTAACAATATTTTTAAAACTTCCATCTTTATTACAACCGATCATAAGCGGATAAAGACAATGGTCAATCTTATCATACAGCTGCTCTACCAATCGGAAGTTATCGCTGTTATTTACTCTCACAAAATGTTTATTGAATGTTGTTATACAACGTTCTTCATCTGCTTCTTCCGTGATATCAACTTCAAAATCCAATACACTCGCCAATTCTTTATGATTAAAATAACGTTGGGTTATTCCATATTTCTTCGTTGTTCTTCCAATGGCCTTTGTCACTTTATTGTTTGAGTATGCAACTTTGGAAGAAGTAGGAATTTCCTGGTCATAGCTTATCGGAATCAAAATATTTTTGAGTTGTTTAGGCAGCATATCTCCATAGATGTATTCATCTACTATTCCACAATGAAGATTATGATAATACACAAGTTCAGCAACAGGTAATCCCAATTTACCAGCAACAGTTGAAGGCGTATCTCCAGCCTCTACCTGATATTTCCTGTGCATTTTTTTCATGATTTTATTTTATATCATTAATCTTACTCTATTGATTTTGAATATCTATTTCGTATTTGGAAAAGATCTCATTGATAAAATCATAAAACATTTTTCGAATGGGCTGATGCCCTTTGATTTTATCTATCTTAAGAATAAAACCTTTATTCCAAACTTAGGTCAATAAACTGCTTGTCTTTAGAAGTATAATCAGAAAGAAAGCAGAATACTTCTATTCTACAGGCAATAGTATTTTTCTTTCAATTTTCTTTGATGTTTTTCATGTTACTTAGTGATTTAATATGCAATATAGTAGCAATAAATCTCACGGACAAATGAATTGGACACAAATTCATAAATTGTCGTAATTCTACGACTTTTTTTATCCAAATACACTCAACTATCGACAAACACCCTATTTTTAGTTTAATTTCATTAAAATTAAAGCCCATGTATAATCTCTCTTCCAAATAATGATAGTCAAAAATACTTTAATACCTCTATTCCCTTAAACCTAAATCTTATGAAAAGTCTTATCTGTTGACTTGTTCAAAAAAATATTAAATTTTCTCAAAAAAAATTTTGCCACAAATTAAAAACTCCCTATATTTGCACCACTAAAAAACAACGATACTATCGGAGTTTAAGGAGAGTTGGCAGAGTGGTCGATTGCGGCAGTCTTGAAAACTGTTGACTGTAACAGGTCCGGGGGTTCGAATCCCTCACTCTCCGCAAAAAAAGGTACAAATCATATGATTTGTACCTTTTTTCATTTAAAAACTAAATGAACAACCCATGAAAACGGATCAAGCACAAAATCTGGGGGCTAAGCAAAAAGTTTGGTTAATCTGAAGATAAAGAAAGTTTTATCTTTTACACCTCTAAGCTGTAATCTAAAGTTTTTAATCTTGGCATTAAAGGATTCAGCAG
>NZ_JBYPZJ010000017.1:0-36882 GCF_057815135.1 Chryseobacterium sp. II3a
TCTTTGAAGAATTTCTCCTGATGACTTATCTGTCCATCTTCTTCTTTTCACATGGAGTTTTACGATTTTACCCCTTAATGGATAATCATCCACAACAATCTCAGACAGAAAACCCTTTGATTCCAACTGCCGTTCTTTAAACTCTTGTGGAATACTGTTTTTTTCTTCAAAATAGATATGAAGTTCACCATTGTGGTCTTCTGCTTTGAGGATGTCAAAGTATTCAACTAAAAATTCTGGAAGTAATAATTTGAGAAGTTCGTGATCGCTTAACATAATTCAAAGATACATCAACTTAACATTTCCCCCAACTTTTGAGACTGATCCATATTCTTCCCTTTCTTATCTTAGAGGTATGGCAAGAATACACAAAAAACTTTGCAAAATTAAGGCTTAATTAAACCGTTTCTCCGTTTTTTATCTAACCTTTACAAAACCATAAACTTTGCACCTTTTTTCCTTACAATTTTACATAAAGTCTATTGAAAAGTAATAGTAATTAGAAAATTATCTTACTCAAAAACAAATTATTATTACCCCCTATCTTATAAGTACTGCGATATACAAACAAAAAATCCTCGGAAATTCCGAGGATAAAAACTAATAACCATGAAAACTCAAATTAAACATGAGTTGCATTTGTATATTGAAAAATCGTGCCAAGAATTACTTTTTTTGAAAAAAAATTAAAATTTTATTCATAAACAGAGAAAATTAAATTAAAAAATCACCACCCAAAACAGATTGAACTTTAAATATATACAAATAATAACTCTACTAAACACTACATAACAATTATCAAATCTCTCAATGATTAACAAATCAATAATTAAAAAAACTTTAAAATAAGCAAGAAAGAAAAATTCTTCAAAATACAACAGACAGCCAATGAGGACATGGAAAATTACAAATTGGCACAATTTATTCTATTATTTAACATAATCTTAAATCCAAAATCATGTCACAAAAACAATTTAATAAAACAGATTTTACTCAAAATGATCAAAAACAATATCAGATTGAATTTAAAATGAGTGAAATAGGTGAAGGAATAAACCTTATTGTAGAGAAACGAGATGAAAAAGGTGTATATGAAATGGTACAGGCTCCCGTCAGAAGATTAAACGACCGCATATTTGTTGTTTGGGATCAGCCTTTTGATGGCAGAATTATTTTCGATGAATAGAATAAATAACTAAATCAAAAAGCCTCCGGGTGGAGGCCTCAAAAAACACAAATGATGAAAAAAAATTTTATATCAGAAATAAAAATTAATCTTTTAATTCTTAATCAAAATTAAGTCTTACTTTTTATCTGTTTTATGAGCCCAGTCATAAAAATTCTTACACATTACTTTCCCTTTATATAATACATTTTTTTCTTCCTACTATAAAATAAAAGTTCCCCTAAAAAACGAGGAACTTTTCATCATAAGGATATATGGAATAGAAAATGTTTATTCAAAGATACCTCCTCTATCTCCAAAAATATATGAGTATAGTCATAAACCCTGTAAAAATAAAAGGCCTCCATGCGGAGGCCTAAAAAACACAAATGATGAAAAAAATCTATTCAGAAAAATCCAAACAGAATATCATGTAAACTGTTGTTATACCGTTCTGGCATATTCAACAGCTATTAATTACTGTATATCGATTAAAAAATCCTCATTCGAGGATTGGTAAATGTAGATAAATATTTTGTCTTTCACAAAGTTATTCCTCCCATGTGATCGGAACATATATTGTAATGTACCCGTCATCATCTATATTTTCATCTGATACAGTAGCAATTACTGTTCCATATCCTACCCAACCTCCCTGGCCTTGAATTCCTGAAAATTCATAAGTCCCTGCCGGAAGATCTTCCTCAGAATATTGTGGAAGCGCACGGTAATTATATTGCCCAGTAAAATACTCGTCTCCTGTGGCAGTATTTTTGGCAACAAAACCTCCCAGATCAAATCCTGAACCTGAAAGCATTTTTGTTCCATTCATAGAGATCAATCCGTAACGAACCGGATAAGTCTTTGTTTTTGTATCCTTCACAGATACTTCTGTACGAGTTTTAGACGGAGATTCCACAATTTCAGTGGAAGAAAACGAAGTAGTAACAGCCAGTAATCCTACTACAGCTGATACTGTAAAAATTGATTTTTTCATATTGAAAGTAATTTAGTTCCTCAAAAATAGGCATCCTAAATTAATTCAACAAAAATTATGGATTAACTATATTTTACGAATTCTTTTCTCGTAAAAATCCCCTGTTAGCAGCAGAGAGCTATGATTAAGCTCATCACAAACCTTATGCCTAAATTTCCCAGATCCTCTCTGATATCCTGATATGAATCAAAATTTAGAATTATTTTAATTCTTTTATTATCAACTTTAACACTCTTTAACTAAAATTTGGCTTCATAATTGAAAATAAAAATAAATCTGGAGCCGTTTTGGCTTAAGCTTACTAAAATTTGAATTATGAGAAAGATAATATTAGCAGGTTTTTTATCCGTTTTCTTATTAACGGCCTGCAAGAAAGATGATAGAGTTGCTGAGAAATCACTGGAAGAGCAAAAACTTGAATTCCAGGCTAAACAACTTGAAATAGAAAAACAAAAGCTGGCTATTGAAAAAGAAAAGCTGGTATATGAAGCACAGAAAAAAGCTGATAGTATTTCTGAAACTAAAAAAGCAAAAGCTACCGCTGAAAATAATTCAAAACCAAGAGTTATAAAGGAAACAAGAACAGTATACCGTGATAGAAGCTCTAATTCTAATTCAGGAGGCGGAAGCAACGGTGGATATGCAGACAACGGAAGCAGTGCATCACAAGGGACTACTCAGAAAAAAGGTATGAGTAAAGCAGCCAAAGGAACCATTATAGGAACTGTAGGAGGAGCTGCCGCAGGAGCAATCATTGCTAAGAAAAACAGAGGTCTTGGAGCTGTAATAGGAGGTGTTGTAGGGGGAGCTACTGGTTATACCATCGGTAGATCACAGGATAGAAAAGACGGAAGGGTACAACCAAGGAGATAATTTTTTTCACCATAAAATATAAAGATTGCTTATTTTTAAGCAATCTTTTTTTATGATATTGATTCTTTGTTCCACTATTTTTCTCCTTCCGGTCTTATCAGGACTTGGGAAAATCATGGAACAACTTTGTGGAATTGTATTCCAGGGACTCTCCGGAAAAATGCTTTCGGGAATCATGGGAATAAGTCTTGTATGGACTTGCACTTCTTTTCTTATCCCTTTGAATATTTATGTAGAAATCCCAACTCTTTTACTGGGTTTACTTTACTTTTTTAAAGAAAAACTGTATCTGGAATTTTATAATTTTTCAAAAAAAGATTTTTTTTTAACTGCATTTACTTCCAGTATTATACTATCTACCGGCGCTTTTCATCCTTATATATTAGATCATTTCGGATATTATGTTCCCACTATTAAATGGCTTACAGAATATGGACTCATTAAAGGAATTTCCAATCTGGATCTTACTTTGGGCCAGATGTCGGTATGGCATATTTTCCAGGCGGGGTTTTCTAATTTTTCAGACCCTTTTCTAAGAATCAATTCAATACTATTGGTGATCTATAGTATTTATAGTATTGAGAGAAAAAATTGGATTCACTTATGTTTTCTCCCCATTTTATTACTTTTTTCACAGTCGCCAAGCCCGGACCTTCCGGTCATTATCTTTTCTTTAATTATTTTAAATGAAATGATCTCCGGAAATAAAAAAACAAGCCTGCTCTTTGCATTTTCTGCTTTTGTTTTTGCCATAAAACCAACCATGATCTGGGTGCCCATATTGGTTTTCCTTTGCAGTATCTTTATTTTCAAATCAAATTTAAAAAAGCTTCTTTTCGGAACTTTCATTCTATTTTTATTCTGTCTCAAAAATATCTGGACATTTGGATATCCGGTGTTCCCGGTATCTATTGGAGACTTTGGGTTCAGTTGGAAACCCAATTCTGAAATATTAAAAACATCTTCACAATATGCTATTATGAAAACCTATGACATGCAGTATTCATATGAGGAAATCCAAAAGTTCTCCTTATGGGATCATGTAAAAAACTGGTTCTTTCTAAAAGGTATCAAATCAAAAATAAACATCCTTTTTATACTAAGTTTATTCATCTTTTCAGTATTTGCGTGGTTAAAGAAAAAGAAGCTCATCATTTTGATCTGCATTTCTCTGTTGATAAAAAGTACACTTGTTATAGCTTTTTCAGCCCAATACAGATTTTTCATGGATGTATTTTTTGTTATATTTTTTGTTTTGTTTTATGAGTATCTGAATAAAAGAAAATCTATTGCTGCTTTTTCTATCCTCAGTTTATTTTTTATTTCATTATTATCTTTTCCTGGCCTTGTTCAACACTATATTCCAAGTTTTCAACTGGGGCATTTCATGGCTGGATTTAAAAAGAAACAGCTTTTTCAGCCATCAGTTTACCAATATCATCAATTCGATAGTTTTAAGGTGGGGAATTTAAAGTTTAATGTTTCAAAAAACTACCCCTACAACTTTGAAACCCCTCTTCCTGCAATCTCCGGAAGTTTTATTTTTGATGATGCCAAAGCCGGAATTTTCCCTCAGCCTATTGACAAAAATACCATAAGCAAAGGATTCATCTGGAAAAGAATGACTTACAAAGAAAAAAAGCAAGCAGAGGCAGTCATCAATAGTATCGAACACGTTCATTAACAGAACAAATACTGAAACTTTATTATGTGAAGAAAAAAAGGTAATTTTGTACTATGTTCAACACATTAGGTAATCTTCTTAGTCTTACAACATTTGGAGAAAGTCACGGAGTGGCTTATGGCGGTATCATCAATAATTTTCCGGCAGGTTTAACGGTAGATCTCGATAAAGTTCAATATGAACTGAACCGAAGAAAACCCGGCCAGTCTGCTATTGTTACGCAAAGAAAGGAAAGCGACACAGTTAAATTTCTTTCCGGAATTTTTGATGGGAAAACAACAGGTACCCCGATTGGTTTTATTATTGAAAACGAAAATCAGAAATCAAAGGATTATGACCATATTGCTGGAGCATATCGTCCAAGTCATGCTGATTTTACGTATGACCAGAAATTTGGTTTCAGAGACCACCGCGGAGGAGGAAAATCTTCTGCCAGAGAAACCATGAACTGGGTAGTGGCAGGAGCTCTAGCCAAACAGCTTTTACCAGAGATTGAAATCAATGCTTATGTTTCTTCTGTAGGGGATATTTTCTGCGAAAAACCATATCAGGCTCTCGACTTTTCTCAAACAGAAAGCAATGATGTGCGTTGTCCGGATGCCGAGACAGCAGAAAAAATGATTGCCAGAATCAAAGAAATTAAAAAAGAAGGAAATACTATTGGCGGGACCATTACCTGTGTGATCAAAAATGTTCCTGTAGGAATTGGTGAACCTATATTTTCAAAGCTTCAGGCTGAACTGGCAAAAGCAATGCTGAATATCAATGCCTGTAAAGGTTTTGAATATGGAAGCGGTTTCTGTGGTGCAAAAATGACAGGAAAAGAGCATAACGATCAATTCAACACAGATTTTACAACAAAATCTAATTTATCGGGAGGAATCCAGGGAGGAATTTCCAATGGAATGGATATCTATTTCCGTGTGGCTTTCAAACCGGTTGCTACCATTTTAAGACCTCAGGATAGTATAGATAAAGAAGGAAATGCTGTGATAGTAGAAGGAAAAGGACGTCACGATCCATGTGTAGTTCCAAGAGCTGTACCTGTGGTGGAAAGCCTTGCTGCATTTGTGTTGGCAGACTTATTTTTGATTAATAAAACGAGAAACATCAATAATTTTTAATATAAATATTTTTGGTAATGAAAAATTACTGGGATCAGGGAATTTCTTTTGAAGAATACCTTCAAATTGCAAAACAAAGATTAGATAATCCTGCTAACCAACAGGAAATTGAATATAAACAATATTATGAGCTCGGGCTTCAGAGAATGGACAGAACCGTTAAAAAGTATGTTCCGGATGAAGATCAGAGAAAAGAATTAGCAGCCAAAAATTTTGACGGAAAAATTTTAATTATTTCTGAAGCTTGGTGCGGAGATGCCAGTGCAACCGTTCCTGCTTTGTTTAAATTCTTTGAAGGTCATAATGAAATCAGAGTTTTTTTAAGAGACAGCGATAAAAGTCTTATCAACCAATTTTTAACCAACGGTACAGAATCTATTCCTAAAGTATTGATTCTAGATAAGGATTTTAATGTAAAAAATTCATGGGGTCCCCGTCCAAAGTATGGTTATGAATTATTAATGAAGTATAAAGCTGATCCGGAGGGTTATCCAAAAGATACTTTTTATAACGATCTGCAGATCTATTATGCTAAAAACAGAGGTAAAGATGCCGTTCAGGAAATCCTGGATCTGTTATAAAAAAAACAGAATATGAAAAAAGGAATTATTTATATTGCAATCATTGTCATCGTTGGTATTGTTGTATTTGTACCGGGAGTGAAGGATTATATGAAAAACCAGTTTTTTCCTATCGCTACAATTGAAAATGCAGTACACATCAATGAGGAAGATTATGACATTGAACTTAAAGGAATCAATGCACCCAGCACCAATCTTAAGAACTTTAAGAACAAAGCTGTTTTTCTTAACTTCTGGGGAACATGGTGCCCACCGTGCAGAAAAGAATGGCCATCTATTCAAAAGCTGTATGATACCAGAAAAGAGCATGTAGATTTTGTACTTATTGCGATGAATGATAAAGAAGAAGATGTAAGAAAATTTTTAAAGGAAAATAATTATACAGTACCGGTATATATTGCCCAAAGTCCGATATCTGAAAAGATTCTTCCTAAAGTTTTTCCTACAACATTTCTTTTGGATAAGACCGGCAGAATCCTGATTAAGGAAGATGCCACAAAAGACTGGGACTCAGAAACGGTGCACCAGTTTATTGATAATATCATCAAATAATTTTTTAACTAAATTTTATAATTTGTTGGTACAGGATTTGTGAAATTTATAATGTTGAAAAATTTGTTTAAATCCAAACACAAAATGAAATATTCAAAATTAAATCTTGCAAAAGAAGCTATCAGTCACAAGGGCTTTGTAAAAAAGATACCTGATATTTTCAGAATGGTAAAAATGTGGAGAAAAGGAATTTATCCTATGAAATCCATTGACATTATTCTTCCTTTACTTGGAATTTTATATGTCATCTCTCCTATTGACCTTCTCCCTGAATTTGCCATCCCGGTACTTGGAGTAATGGATGATCTGGCAGTATTGTCACTTACCATTCCTAAACTCATCAAAGAGGTGGACAAATTTTTACTTTGGGAAGCTGAACGAAAATATAACGGTGCCCAAGTGATTGACGCAGAAATCATAAAATAATAGTTTATTTATATTTTCAAAACCATTCTGGAGTTTACAGAATGGTTTTTTATTTATCTAATAGGCGATAAATTTTTAAGCCTTATTTCAAATCCTTAAATTTGCAATATCTAATAAAAAATAATGGAAAGTAAAAAAGAATTCTTTTTGGAGTGCTACAAGCTAGGCATCATTAAATTTGGAAGGTTTACCTTAAAAAGTGGTATCGAAAGCCCTTTTTATGTAGACTTAAGACCTTTAGCTTCGGATCCTAAAATCTTAAAAAATCTTGCTAATTATTTACTGGAAATGCTTCCATTGGATAATTTTGATTTAATCTGTGGAGTTCCTTATGCTGCTCTTCCAATGGCGACAGCAATGTCACTGGAAAGTTATATTCCATTAATTATTAAAAGAAAAGAAGCAAAAAGTTACGGTACTAAAAAACTGATCGAAGGAATTTACCAGAAAGGGCAAAACTGTCTTTTGGTAGAAGATGTTATCACCTCAGGAAAATCTTTGCTAGAGACTATTCCGGAAATAGAACAGGAAGATCTGAAGGTTTCTGACATTGTAGTAGTACTAGACAGAGAACAAGGTGGAAAACAGCTATTAGAAAGCAAAGGATATAGAGTACATACTCTTTTTAATATCTCGGAAGTATGTGGAGTTCTTCAGGAGACTGGTGAGTTATCTGATGAAGAAGTAGCGAGAATTCAGGATTTCTTACAGGGTAACCACATTCAGTTTGAAGAAGAAACCAGAGCTTCTTATGAACAAAAGCTAAGCAACACTCAGCATTCTGTTTCAAAAAAGCTATTGGAAACAGCTATAGCTAAAAAATCAAACCTAATTGCATCTGCAGATGTTACAACCACTCAGGAATTATTAGAGTTTGCAGAAAAAGTAGGCCCGCATATTATTGCTTTAAAAACTCACATCGATATCATTTCTGATTTTGATTACGAAAAAACAATTACCCCTTTAAAAGAAATTGCTGGAAAGCACCAATTTTTATTAATGGAAGACAGAAAATTTGCTGATATCGGAAATACTCAGGAATTACAATTTACAAGTGGAGTTTTCAAAATTACAGATTGGGCTGATTTTGTAACCTCCCAGGTAATCGGAGGTTTTGAATCACTGGACTGTTTCAAAAATGTAGGTGTTGTAGCTATTGTTGGAATGTCTTCAAAAGGAGCTTTAACAACTGCCAGCTATCGTGAAGAAGCTCTAAAAGTAGCTTTATCACACCCTAATGTAATCGGAGGAGTTTCTCAAAATAAAATTCCTGAAGATCTTCTGTTATTTACACCTGGTGTCAACCTTGCTGATTCTGGAGATGGAAAAGGACAGCAATATAATACTCCGGAACATGTTTTCAAAACTTTGCATACAGATTTCATCATTGTAGGAAGAGGGATTTATAAATCTGAAGATCCGGAAACGGCTGCTGTTACCTATAAAAATGAAGGTTGGAATGCGTATATTAATTCTTTGGAAAAAAAAGCAATTCAGAACTAAAATTCCTATAAAGTATATACAAAATAAGCTATATTTGAGCTTTATCACGGATATTTGAAAAAGATCAGCATTTGCCTCATTTTGTTTTGTGGAATCGCACAGGTTTCTGCACAGAAAGATAGTATATACATTGGAGCAAAACTCTCTCCTGACAATAAAACCCTTGAGGTAAGCCAGGAGATTGTGTATTACAATCATTCTGACAAAGACCTGCAGACGATAAAACTTCTGAACTGGATTTCTGCTTATAACAAACGCGGAACATCTTTAGTGTACAGAAAACTGGAAGACAGAAACAGCGACCTGCATTTTGCAAATAGCCATGATTTGGGAAAACTTCTGGAACTCAACATTAAAGATTCGGGTAACCAGGAAATCCCTGTTACTGCGCTTTCAGATGAAAATATTTTTCTACCCCTGAAAGAAGCATTAAAACCTGGTAAAAGTATTACCCTTCAGCTACACTACCGTATGCAGCTTCCCGATAAAAAATTCACGGGATATGGTACATCCGGCCAGAATACAGCTTTAAAATATTTCTTTATTGTTCCGGATCATTTTGATCCGGACAATAATTTTGAAAGAAAATACCATGATATTGAAGAGCCAGTAAGTTTCAATACATTCTGGACTGTAAATTTTGATATCCCAGTGAATAGCTTCATCGAAAGTAATCTTCCACAGATTCAGATGAATTCTTTTCAGGGTTATTTAGACTCAGATCCTGAATTTTCGGTTTCACCCAATGTATATCCTGTTATAAAAGTCAATATTGACGGTGCAGACACTGAGATTAAGTTTGGCTATAACCTCAAACCTGAGGAGAAACAGAATCTGGAATTTTATTTACCTCTTCATCTAAAATTTCTCAAAGAAAAAATAGACTATCTTCCGAAAAGTATATTTATTTCAGATAAGTTCCGAGCTAAAGAAGATTTCTTCGGGAATAATGATATTACTTTCTGGAAATTCAGATTTCCTCTATTTACAGAGACTGAAAAAACAGACCTGGATTATTTCGGAATTATTACCAAAAAAGTTTTGGATGAAAAAATCATTGCGGATAAACAAAAAGATCATTGGTTTAAAAATGGTTTAAAATCCTATCTTGAAATCCAATATCTGAAAAAGTTCTATAAAGATACCAAGCTTTTAGGGATGCTGCCTGAAACCAAATTATTTGGGCTTAAACCTTTAAAATTGTTTCATGCCTCCAAGGTAAAATTGCTCGACCGATATGGGCTGGCTTATCAATATATTATGCTTCAGAATCTGGATCAGAAAATTGATGAAGATTTTACAAGTTTGAGCAATTTTAACGATATGGCCATCAGCAGTTTTGAAACAGGAAGTCTGTTCAATTATTCTGCTGATAAAATGGGGGAACAGTCTTTTAATAATCTTGTAAAAGAGTATGTCTCAAAAAGTTCAGGAAACAAAATTAATCCAAATGATTTTTTGAAACAGCTATCAGAAAAAGAAAAATCTGCCTATTATCTTGAAAATTTTTTCAAACAGAAAAACAGGGTTAATTTTAAGCTGAAACATATTAGTAAAGAAAACGATTCTTTACAGATTAAAATTGCAAAAAATACGGATGCTTCTATTCCAGTGAAGCTTGAAACAGAAACCAGAGATGGCGAAAGAAAATCTTATTGGATAGAAACATTAGAAAATGAAAGAATAAAAGAGATTTCTCTTCCTGCCTCAGATAATATTTATAAAATAACTTTAAATAATGATTATATTTTCCCAGAAGCCAACTATCGGGATAATTTTCTGTATGCAAAAGGGATATTTTCAAATACAAAAAAAATCAAATTTAAACTCATAAAGGATATTCCAAATCCTGAATACAATGAAATTTATGTAAGTCCCAGGGTACGATTCAACAATACTTATGATAAATTTTTGTTAGGAGCAAACTTCAAAAATCAGTCATTCTTTGATCAGAAATTTTTGTATTCATTTACCCCAACATACAGTACCGGAACAGGTAAACTGACCGGTTCAGGAGCTGTATCATACTCTTTTCTGCCTGCTGAAAGCATGTTCAGAAGTATTACATTTGGAGTTTCAGGATCTTATTTCCACTATGATTATAACTTAGCTTATAGAAAAGGCTCTGTATTTTCCACTCTAAACTTTAGAAAAAATCCAAGAAGTACAGTAAGCAGAAGTTTAGGAGTTTCATACAACTACTTTGAACGGGACCTAAGTCCTTCTATGATCGCCAATGATGATTATAAAAAATACAATCTTTGGGGATTGGGATATAGCTATAGTGACAGTCAGATGATCCATGAGAAAAGTTTAAGCCTGAGTGCACAGGGTATGGAAGATTTTAACAAAATTACTGCTGAAGGATTTTATAGATGGGAATTCGCACCAAGACAAAAATTAAGTGTTCGCTTATTTGCAGGGTATTTCCTCAGAAATGATACGCGAAATGATTTATTCAACTATGGAATTTCAAGGGTATCCAACTATACGTTCTCTTATAATCTTTTAGGAGAAAGTGCCAGCAGTGGTCTTCTTTCACAGCAGTTTATTTTAGCAGACGGCGGATTTAAATCGTTCCTTCCCGGCACAGTTAATCAATGGATTACTTCTGTGAATGTAGATTCCAGTATATGGAAGATATTTCATGTGTATGCTGATGCAGGAATCTATAAAAATAAAGATCATGCTGCAAAATTTATATGGGATAGCGGGGTTAAAGTGAGAATCATTCCGGATTTTCTGGAAGTTTATTTTCCGATACAATCTTCTTTGGGATTTGAGCCAGGATTTAAAGATTATGCAAAGCGCATCCGATATACTTTGATCCTTAATCTCGGATCCGTCATCAATGCAGCAAGAAGAGGCTGGTATTAAAACAAAGAAACAGCTTATCTCTAAGCTGCTTCTTATCAAAAAATATTTGAAAAACTAATCTTTTATAATCTTTTGTGAAACCGGAGCGTTATTAACCGTTCCTGTTACAAAATAGGTTCCTTTGGGTAATTCTGTGATATCTATATTCTGAGCAAACTTTGTGGGAGACTTTTTCACAACCTGCCTGTAGGTATCATACACTTTTACATCTTTGATCTCCATTGCGAAAAGCACCTTACCATCTTTAATAAAAGGATTCTGAACAAAGCCTCCTTTTGCACTCCCTTCAGCAGAAAAATCGGCCATATTATCACTGTTATTCTCCAAAGTTCTTCTGATTGCTGTAGATGCTGTAGGAGAAGGAGCCGGGCCATCTCCTTTATATTGGTCCGCATTTGCGCCATAGCCTACAAAATCCAATACATTGGAAGAGGCTGGGCTTGTTACCTGTACAATATTTCCTGCCAGTACTACTTTTCCGGATGTACCAGAAATTCTTATTCCAACAGATTTATTGGGAGTCCCATCAAAATTCGTGACCGTTGTTGCTATGAAATCAGGTGTTGGAAGCGCTTCTACTCCCCCATCTACCGCAGCTTCCTGGATGAGATAAGTTTCTTCTGGTCCTAAAGTAAAATCAGGAAGAGTATGGTATTCTGTAAAAGCTCCGATTGCAGGTGCATACTGTATACTTGCTCCTGTTAAAGAAACCAGAGTAGTTCCTATATTTTTCAGAACAATATAGTTATTTTTGAAAACTGCCCCCGAATTTCCATTCCCACCATAGATCTCATTGATCACAATTTGGGCATTTGTAAAAGCAGTCATCAAAATTAAACCAGCAATAGTAAAGATTTTTTTCATGTAAATAATTTTGAAGCAAGGTTATAATAAAAATATCAAAAACAATACCTTTTCATTGGAAATTTACAAAAAATCCTTTATACCTATATTATATTCCAACTAATAAAAATTATATAAATAAGCATAAAAAAATCCGGCCATTTCTTCGAAATGGCCGGATTTGTATTTAATCTAAAACTAAATTAGTCTTTTAAGATTTTTCTAGATACAGCTTCGTTATTTACTGTACCTGTTACGATATAATTTCCTCTTGTTAATTCAGCAACGTTTACAGTTCCATTTGCTTTTACAGAAGCCTCTTTAACAAGTTGTCCAAACATATTGAAAACTTTTACATCTTTAACATCAGCTCCGAAAGTAATTTCGTTGTTTTTAACAAAAGTATTCTTCACGAAGTTAGCTATAGATTTCCCTTTAATTTCTGTAACAGCTAAAGTTCCAGAAGTTACAAGAATATCATCAATAAAGAATCTATTGTTAGCGGCTACTGCCCCTTCAAATTTAAGAGTTACAGCTCCTGTTGCTCCTGTTATACTCACAGTATAAGTGTTGAATTGACCTTTTGTTAAAGTTACAGATGCAGTATTTAAAGTAGCACCAGTTGCTGAAACATTTAAAGTAGTAGCTTCATTATTCCCATTCCAAGCTCCTGCTTTGAAAGTTAATGTTGCATTACCTGATAATGTAAAAGAAGGTGTCACAACAGAGCCTTTTAAAGATCCTGTTCCTGCTTTAAGACAGCCATTTCCTTTATAAACTTTCGTAAATGTCCAGTCTCCTCCTGTTGTGTAAGAACCTGTTCCATCAGTAAATGTACCATTCGCTACCTGTCCACTCCACAGCCCATCTGTTCCCCCTGTTCCTGTTACGTCATCAAATGTAGCACTAAAAGCTGTTTGAGCAAAAATTCCACTTGCTACCACAACTGTAGCAAAAAACGAATAAAGTTTTTTCATGATTTAAAATTTTATTTAATTAATTAGGTAGTAAAATTACAAAAAAACCGCTACTCATTTGAAGCAGCGATAGATATTTAACAATTTATTAAAATTACTTTTTAATAATCTTCTCAGAAACGGCTTTACCATTAACATTTCCTGCTACAAAATAAATCCCACTTTGTAGATTTTCTACATTTACAACTCCATTTTCAGAAACAGAAGCTGTTTTTACTAATTGTCCGTTTACATTGAAAATCTTAATATCAGATTTTGTTCCAAAATAGATTTCTTTGTCTACAGAAGTATTTTTAATAAATGCGTTTTTAGTTTTTACGCTCTCCGAAGTCGCTAATGATCCGGAGATCCCAGTTACCTTTACATCATCAATTCTGTAGTTTCCTAGATTACTTGTCACAGAAGACCATCTAAGGCTTAAGTTTGCTGCATTCTCTGCTCCAACCGGCAATTGAATAGGTACTTGACCATTTACAAGTCCCCAGGTAGTAGCTTTTTTATTATAAGTATAATTTACATCATTCCAGGTAGTTCCATTTGTACTCCATTGAAAAATAATATCTTGGTTAAAAGCAGCTGCTCCCAGCCCACCCCATATAATAGAAATATTTGTATACCCAACTGTTGATAAATTAGAATATGTCAATGTATGGGTAATTCCATTTGGACCCTGCCCTACAAATACCACATTCATCCCTCCTGAAGCTCCGGGATATTTATTTGTAGATGCATTAGATCCATTTGATTTCCAACCATTAGTTGTATTAGTACTTGTCCAGCCTGTAGGTAATGTAGCTGTAGCTCCAAAAGATTCTGACAAAAGAGTTGTCTGTCCAAATGAAATTGTGGCAAGCATTGCTGTTGCCAATAACGAATAAAGTTTTTTCATGATTATAATTTTATATTATTTATAATTTTAATGGCCAAATTACTCTTAATTTTAAGGACCTCACAATATTTAGATTAATTTTCTGTTAATAATAGTTAATCTGATGCTATTAACATTTTTTAATTATTTTTACCAATTATTTTTCAGGAGTTGCGGAATACTTTTATCCTATTCGTTGTATTTTTCTTTGGCATATTTTCAGGAAATGCGCAGGTATTTTCATGGAAAAATCCCAACGTTCCAGAAGACAGTATAAAAAAAGATAGTATTCTTGCTGCAAGGCTTGAACAGGACATTTTTGCAAAAGACACCTTAGATTTTATCCGAACCCACAACAGAATTGTTGTTGATGAAGCTGTATTGGCTAAAAATGATAAAAAAAGATTTCTAGGTGAACTTAACTCCAAAGGTTCCATTATCCGTGGAATTACATTTGGTAATAATCAAGGGCAATCTGTACAAAGTTCTATGGATCTTCAGATTTCCGGACGTCTTTCCAAAGATGTTACCATTTTAGCCAGTATCTCCGATCATAATTTACCCATTCAGGCAGATGGATATACTCAAACCTTAGAAGAGTTTGATAAAATCTACATGCAGCTTAACATTAAGGATAAGTCTATCCTGAGAGCAGGTCACCTTGACCTTGTAGAAAATAAAAATTATTTTGCCAAATACCAGAGACGAAGCATGGGAATCCAGTTTCAGACAGAATTTGGAAAAGAAAATAAAACATTTGTAGATATTTCCGCCGGTGTAGCAAGAAGTGAATTTCACAGAATTCGTTTTCAAGGAGTTGAAGGAAACCAGGGGCCTTACCGTTTGACAGGAAAAAATGGTGAACAGTTCATTACCCTGATCTCAGGTTCTGAGCAGGTATTTATTGATGGTATCCTTATGAAACGTGGAGAAAATCAGGATTACGTAATCAACTATAATACGGGAGAGGTTACCTTTACCAGTTTCCGTCCTATTTTCCAGCAGAATTTCATCACCATTTCCTATAACTACGCCAACAGGAATTATTCAAGATATTTATTTACCGGAAAGCTTGAGCATCAAAGAGAAAAATTCAAAGTTGGGCTGAACTGGTTCATGGAGAATGATAACAAAAATGCTCCTCTTGCCTTAAGTTTATCTAAAGAAGATGAACAAATCCTTGCCAATGCAGGAAATGACCCTAACCTGATGTATGCTCCATCCGGCGTGGTTACTGAATATGATGTTAATAAAATTCTATATCGTTTAAATCCTGCCGGAAATTTCTATGAACTTTCTACAGATCCTAACGAAACTCTTTATCAGGTATCTTTCACCTATTTTGGAGCTAATCAGGGTGATTATAAAATAGCTCAAACGACTAATAACGGACGTGTTTTTGAATATATAGGCCCTAATGCTGGAGATTACAAAGCGGTAAGAAAACTTCCGTCTCCACAGAAGTCTCAGGTATTTTCCCTGAATTCTGAATATTTGTTGAACGAAGGAAAAATAGGAGCAGATATTTCCCTGAGTAATTATGATGTCAATCTATTTTCGTCTAAAGATTCAGACCAGAACATGGGATATGCATACCGTGTCTTTGGAAATAAAACTTTCACAAAAAATACGTGGAAGGGAACTCCAAGTTTTGAGTACCAATATATAGACAAACAATTCCATATTCTGGATCGTATCAATGATGTTGAATTCTCCAGAGATTTCAACTTAACACAAGAATTTAACAATAAGACACAGAATCGTTTTATTTTCAGCTTCTTAAACAAATGGAATAATAAGTCTACGTTAAATTACCGTATCAATTATTTAAATGAGCAGGATTCGTATAAGGGTATTAAAAACGATCTGGATTTCGGATGGATCACCGGACGTTTCTTTACGAAAGGAAACCTATCTTACCTGAATACTAATGCGACTCTTCAGGATACCAAGTTTATCCGTGGCGGACTATCAACAGAATTCACCGGAAAGAAAGGAAGTTGGGCCATTGGAGGAAGTATGGAGCATAATGAGAAGAAATATAATGATACTCAGCTGATGGATGTTACAAGTTTCAGTTGGAAAGAAATATTTGCTCAAAAGAAAATCGGTGACAGTACCCGAACAAAGTTATTGACAAAAGTATATATGCGAGCTAATGACTCGGTACGTGACAACAGACTTCAGAATATGAACAAGATCCTTGGTTTCATGGCAGAAAGTCAGATCATAAAAACAGAAAGAACCACTCTGAACGCTTTAATTCATTATAGAAAATTCTTTTATTCAGGTGCAGAAGGTGATATAACCAGAAACAATGACTTTGTGGTTGGAAATATTCTTTACAATCAACAGCTTTTCAGAAACGGGATGCGTTTACAGGCATTCTATGAGCTTGGAAACGGGCAGGAAGCACAAAGAGAGTTTCAATATATTAAGGTAACTGATGGGCAGGGAGTTTATAAGTGGACCGACTATAATGGTGACGGTATTCAGCAGCTTGACGAATTTGAAATTGCAGAATACTCCGATTTAGCTCAATATATCAGAGTTTATACCAATTCCGTAAGATATATTCCATCCAATAAAAACAAATTACAGTTGGCTTTATTTGTAAATCCGGCGATTGTCTTTAATTCGGAAAATGCTTTCTTAAAGCGTTGGAACTTTAATATTTCATTAAATTCTCAGAACTCATTCTATAAAAAAGATAAAGTTTTGGTGTTGAATCCATTTGAAAAGAACAGTGATCAGATCCTTAAAAATCAAAATATTTTAACCTCTGTACAATTCAATCCGACAGATAAATCCGGATGGAACGGAAACTATCGTTTTATTACAAATGACAATCTTATCAATGCAAATTTCAGTAATGAAGAACGCGAACAGACCTCTCATTTCCTGAATCTTGGATATTGGTTTAATAAAGAATTTAGGGTAGACTGGGAAAATTCTGTTCATGATATTAAAAACTCTTCACAGTTATTTGCAACAAGAGATTACCGTTTAAATAATTTTGAGACTAAACCCAAGGCTACTTATAAGTTTACGGACGCCATCCAGACAGAGCTTTCCGCTGCTTTCCGCCAGAAAAAAAGGATTGATGGGGAAGAATTATTAAAAGCTTTTGATATCACAGGAACCGTCCAGTGGGAATTCAGAAAGACTTCCATCCGTGGAAATTTCTCTTTCATTAATAACAATTTCAATGGAAATAATTTCAGTATCGTAGGAAACCAGATGCTTGATGGTCTGAAACCAGGGAAGAACCAGGTGTGGAGTGTATTTATTCAGCAGGCCATTAATTCCTTTATCCAATTAAACCTAAATTATGAAGGAAGAAACTCCGGTGAGAGAACCATTCATATTGGAAGCATGCAGGTAAAAGCGAGCTTCTAGAGTTTCATTTTAGGTTTTAGGTTCCAAGTTAGTTATTTCTTACTATCTTAAGTTTTCGACGCAATACTCTAATACTCTAATACTCTAACACTCTAACACTCTCCAACCTCTTTCAAAAGCATCACTCAAAGTAATAGATAATATCATATTTTCTACTAATCAGAATTTTGTAAATTTGCACCATGATAAAAATAGGCAATATAGAACTGCCGGAATTTCCACTTTTGCTGGCTCCGATGGAAGATGTAAGTGATCCTCCATACAGACGTTTATGTAAAATGCACGGTGCAGACTTAATGTATTCGGAATTTATTTCTTCCGAAGGGTTAATTCGTGACGCTATCAAGAGCCGTAAAAAACTGGATATTTTCGATTATGAAAGACCAGTCGGAATACAGATTTTCGGTGGTGATGAAGAAGCAATGGCCATGTCTGCAAGAATTGTAGAAACAGTGAATCCCGACTTGGTAGACATTAATTTTGGTTGTCCTGTAAAAAAAGTGGTTTGTAAAGGGGCCGGAGCTGGAGTTTTGAAAGATATTGACCTTATGGTTCGTCTTACAAAAGCCGTAGTAAGCTCTACCCACCTGCCTGTAACCGTAAAAACCCGTCTGGGATGGGATAGCACATGCATCAATATTGATGAAGTGGCAGAACGTTTACAGGAAACCGGAATCAAAGCTCTTACCATCCATGCCAGGACTCGTGCACAAATGTACAAAGGAGAGGCAGATTGGGAACATATTTCAAGAATCAAACAAAATCCTAATATTGAAATTCCAATTTTCGGGAACGGTGATATCGATTCTCCGGAAAAAGCGCTGGAATACAAGCAAAAGTATGCTTGTGACGGAATTATGATCGGACGTGCTGCCATTGGTTATCCTTGGATATTCAATGAAATTAAGCATTTCTTTAAAACAGGGGAACACTTGCCTGCTCCTACTATTTCAGACCGTTTATTAGCAGTTCGTCAGCATGCTGAATGGAGTGCAGAATGGAAAGGAGAAAGGTTAGGATTGGTAGAAATGAGACAACATTATGGCAACTACTTCCGTGGAGTTCCTCACTTTAAGGATTTTAGAAAAAAATTCCTGGAAGTTTTCACATTAGAAGAAATGGATGCTTTAATTAAAGAGACCCAACAATTCTACGAAGAATATCAGGCTCAGGTATAAAAATAAAAAACCATCAAATTAAATTGATGGTTTTTTTTATTGTTCTTGAATATCAAATTTAATATCCTCCTGATGAAGATTCATTTTTAATGAGTGCCAATGCTGAGGAAGTTCCGATTCTCTTCACTCCCATATTGATCATTTTCTCAGCGTCTTCAGGAGTCCTTACCCCTCCTGCCGCTTTTACAGGAAGTTTTCCAGCGTTATCTAACATGATCTTTACCCCTTCAAATGTTGCTCCATTCGGCTTCCCATCTTTAGTTTCATAAAAACCTGTTGATGATTTAACGAAAATATGAGGTAAATCATTCACTGAGAAGTTCTCTTCTGCCCAGTTCGAAATATTTTTGGTAAGATCAGCAATCTGGTCATCAGTCAAAGCTGCAATTTCAATAATCCATTTTGCAATTTTATGGTGTTCTAAAGCCAGCTTTGTACATTGTACAAATTCATCTTTTACCAACTCTATATTTCCCTGAAGATAAGCATTGTAATTCATTACAAAATCAAGTTCATCTGCTCCGTCTTCAATAGCTTTTGAAGCTTCTGCAAGCTTTTCTTCTATAGAATACGTTCCTTCATGGAATCCTATTACAGTTCCTACTGCAACATTTGAATTTCTCTCCTGAATATATTTTTTAATTTCTGCTACATAATCCGGACGGATCATTACGGCAAAAATACCATTATCAATGGCTACCTGAGCAAGTTCTTTATCAATCTGAAGAGTTCCTTCATGTGAAATACCTGATTGTTCTGGTGTCTTCAAGTAAGTTGAATCCAAATATTGGGCTATGTTCATATCGTTATACTTTCAATTGTCTATAAATACCTTGTTCCAAAGATATGAAAGTTTCTGTTCTTGTTACTCCTTTCAATTTTTGGAGTTTGCTAAGGATTTGCATCAAATGATCGTTATCTTTACAAAGAACCTTAAGGAATATTGTATAATTCCCTGTTGTATAATGGGCTTCTACTACTTCATTGATATCATGTAAAGATTTTACCACTTCAGGATAATGACTTGGCTGATCCAAAAACACGCCGATATAAGAAATCACCTTATACCCAATTTTTTTAGGATTAAGGAATGAAATTGAGTTTTCAATAACTCCTGCGTGTTCCAGCTTTTTAATTCTTTGATGTACTGCTGTTGTAGAGATCCCAACGTTTTTTGAGATGTGTGCTAAAGAAGTTTTAGCATTATCCATCAACATGTAGATAATTTCCTTATCAATGGAATCTAAATGGTAACTTGTGTTGCTCGAATTTTTCATTTTCTACTTTTTTATTATTTATGTTTTTTATGATAAGCTTTTAAACTTTACAAAAACCGGGAAATGATCGCTGTATCCGCCTAAATACCGGGTACCAGCATAAGTTCGGAAAGGTCGTCCTTCAAAATTTCTCGTCCTGCTGCTGATTTTCTCAGAATTGAACACACGAGCTTCCTGAAAAGCCAACGTTGTGTTGTCAAGAAGGGATCTCGACATTATAATCTGATCGTACAGCAATCCAGACTTATAATGAAAAGTAGAATAATTTCTTGTAGTAAACAACTCCTGAAAAGGGTTCATCAACACCTTCTCATGATCGTTGTCATAGAGAATTTGCACTAAATTTTCATCATCCGGGTTTTCATTAAAATCACCACACAATATGACATGCTCTTTATCAGCATCAACAATTTTCATGATTCGTTGCCGAACTTCATTCAATATAAAGGCTCTTTTGGGTTTATTGATATCCTTTTCGCGCTTAGAGGGAAGATGGGCGATAAAGACATTAATAACTTCTCCTTTATATTTAATTTTAGAAAAAAGTACGTCTCTGGTTGTGTCGTAATTTCCTGTGTTTTTATAAGTTATTTCAAAAAAGAAAGTAATGGTTTCAGAATCTATAACCTCTACTTTGCTTTTATCATATAACATGGCTACATCTACCTTTCTTTCATCCATAGAATTGTAATGTACAATCCCATATTCAGAATTAAAGGGTTCCATTTCTATAAGATCTTCTAAAACTTTCCTTCCGGAAACTTCAGATAATCCAATAATAAATGGCAATACTCCATTTTCCTCCTTCATCAATTGAAATACATGAGAGATCTTAAAAAGTTTATTTTTATATCTTCTCTCATCCCAATTTCTTAAACCTGACTTTGTAGGATCTAATTTATGAACAGGTTTAGGATCGGGTAAAAATAAATTTTCAACATTATAAAAAGAGAACAGTTCCATCAACACAAATTTCTATACTTTTAATTAATATGTTCTTTTTTCTAATTGTAAATTTATTATTTTTTTCAAATTATATTGATTTGCTCACAATATTAACAAATCAATTTATAATAAGAAATGTTTCAAATGTAACAAAAAAAATCAATAAAACTACTTACAGTGAATTAAATTTTCAATTAATTTGCATTTTCATTCAACATATCAAAATTAAAATAATGAATAAAATTTGAAATAACGAAAATAAAAATTCAATTAAAAGACCAAATCTACTAATATTTTCCTTTTTACTTACAATAATAACAAATATTATTCCATTTAATTTGTAGACAAATAGAATACATAAAAAATCAGGGTTTAAATGATCTGTAACACTATTTTAAAGGAGATCAGGTCGTTTTTCTTTGGTAATTCTTACTGCTTCATCATGACGCCATTCTTCAATTTTTCCAAAATTTCCGCTTAATAAAACTTTAGGCACATCCAGTCCTTTATAACTTTCCGGTCTTGTATAGATGGGAGGTGATAGAAGATCATCCTGAAAACTATCCGTTAAGGCACTTTGCTCATCATTTAAAACTCCCGGAAGCAGTCTTATGATAGAATCAGCCAGCACACATGCTGCTAATTCACCACCGGTAAGCACATAGTCACCAATAGATATTTCTTTGGTAATATGAAGATCTCTTACTCTCTGGTCTATTCCTTTATAATGTCCACAAAGAAAGATTAAATTTTGTTTTATAGATAGAGAATTGGCTATTTTCTGGTTCAGTGTTACTCCATCAGGTGTAAGGTAAATAACCTCATCATATTCTCTTTGAGACTTCAATTCTGAGATGCATTTATCCAATGGTTCTACCATCATCACCATTCCAGCTCCTCCTCCGTAAGGTTCGTCATCAATTTGCTTATGTTTATTGATTGCCCAGTCTCTCAGATGATGAAAATGTACTTCTGCCAGTCCTTTGTCCATTGCTCTTTTTAAAATAGAGGTTTTAAATGGACTTTCCATCAATTCTGGAAGTACGCTTATGATATCAATTCTCATTGTAATGTTCCGTTTTTCTTAGTAGGTATAATAATTAATCTTAAGGAAGAATCCTTGTTGATATAGCTCCACATCCAGTTGAAGAATATGGCCAGCTTATTTCGAACGCTCAAAATTAGCATTAAATGGAGAAACATCCAGAAATACCATGCTAAAAATCCCTGGAATTTTATAAATGGTAGATCTACAACGGCTCTGTGCTTTCCTATGGTTGCTAAAGAACCTTTGTCATCATATTCATATTCCTTCCATTCCCCAGAGGTTTTCTTCAACAGATTTTTCCCTAGATTTTTGGCTTGATTAATGGCAACATTGGCCACCTGTGGATGTCCCTGTGGATATTTAGGGGTTTCCATATAGGCAATATCACCAATTGCATATACATTATCATACCCTTTTATTTTGTTGTATCGGTCTACGATATATCTGTTTCTTATCAACTTTTCTTCAGGGAAGCCATCAATTACATTTCCTGTAACTCCTGCTGCCCAGATTACATTATTGGATGGTATTGCTTTTCCACTCTTCAAATGCACTTTATCGCCATCATATTCTGTAACCACCTCTCCACTCATGAAGGTTACTCCAAGGTCCTTAAGATATTTTTCAGATTTTTCCTGAGCCTCACTGCTCATAACGGCAAGAGGTTTTTCTGTAGAACTCACGAGAATGATCTTCAGATGATCAAAATTCATATAAGGATAATCTCTTGGAAGAATATCTTTTTTCATTTCAGCGAAGGCTCCTGCCAGCTCTACACCGGTTGGTCCGCTTCCTACGATAACAATATTCCAGTTTCCGTCATCACTTCGGCTTTTCTCAATAATAAGCTTTTCAAAGGTCATCAAAACGTGATTTCTGATGCTGATTGCTTCCTGGGTATTTTTCATTCCGAAAGCTTTTCCTTCAAGTTCTTTATTACCGAAAAAATTAGTTTTACAACCTGTTGCAATGATAAGTTTATCGTAAGTAAATTCTGCCTCATCAGTAATAACCTTATTATTGGCAGCATCAATTTCCTTGACGTCCGTCATTCGGAACTGAGTGTTTCTGGATTGCTGAAAAATCTTTCTGAAAGGGAAAGAAATGTTCGAAGGTTCTATCCTTCCTGAGGCTACCTGATAAAAAAGCGGCTGAAACATGTGATGGTTCATCCGATCCAGAACAATAACCTTTTTGTTCTTATTATTCAATGTTTTTGCAAGCTGCAGCCCCGCAAATCCTCCTCCTATAATGATGATTTTTTCGCGTGTTTCCATAATACACAAATTTACTGATTTTATTTAGCATTTAGTAGTGAAAAAAGTTAGTTTTGCAAAACTTTATGACACCAAAAAAGTACACCAAAAAAACTGCCAAACAGATTCATAAGAACAGACGGAACAGCTATTTTTTCCGTCGCAGAGTGATATTAGCCATTTTAATTGTAGCTTTAATAGGAACCGGATTTTATCTCAAACAATCTGTAAGCTATTACTATGCTTTGTACTTTAATAAGTTTACTCATAAAAAGCTTCACAATAGTGAAAAAGAAAGTTCAAGAATCCAAAGAATATTAGCTAATAACCTTGACAAAACCTATGGATTTGATGTTTCTCATTACCAAAATAAGGAAGATATTAAATGGGACAGTCTCAGTATTGGCAATAAAACCATTCCTCTGGAGTTTGTTGTGATGCGTGCGACCATGGGGAATAAAAGTGCCGATAAACATTTTGATGAATTCTGGGAAATGGCTAAAAAACATAACCTGATCCGTGGTGCTTATCATTTCTACCGGGCTGATGAAGATCCGGTAATTCAGGCTAATAATTTTTTAGCGAATGTCAAATTGGAAAGCGGCGACCTCCCTCCTATTCTGGATATTGAAAAAATCCCGAAGCGGAAGACCAATAAAAAATTGGTGGAAGACTTGAAGATATGGTGTAAAATTATAGAAGAAACCTATGGCGAAAAACCTATTATTTATACTTACTACCATTATTATAAAGATTTCCTGAAGGGTGAATTCGAAGGTTATCCTTTATGGCTGGCCAATTACAATGATGTTCCTACTCCATCTCCTGATGATCAATGGGATTTCTGGCAATTTACAGAAAACGGAATCGTTCATGGAATCAATACTAAAGTAGATCTTGATATTTATAACGGTAATTCATGGTCTTTAAAAAGACTGACATTGGATTGATGCAATAAGAAGGGTAGCAGGATGCTGGAAGAAGGAAGTTTCTGAAGTCCCGAGTATCAATTTTAAGTTTATTTTCTAACAATTAAAAAAAGCTCCTTTAGATTTCAATTTTGAAATCTAAAGGAGCTTTTTAAGTTTCCAACTTCCCGCTATTTATTTCTTTCCAAGAAAATTCAGAATGTCTGTATTAAGCTGATCCGGTTTTTCATAAGGCACCATGTGAGTGGTATCATTATAAATTTTCTTTTCAGCATTTGGAATTTGCTTGGAAATAAATTCGGTATGATCCGGTTTAATAACATCTCTATCGCCAGCAATAACGAGAACAGGACTTTTTATTTTATTTAAATCACTTTTACTGATATTGGGTTCTGTAAGCATGATCTTTAAAAGTCTCCGCTCACCAAATGTTTCTTCCGGAGCCATATCCTTCAACTGCTTCATCTGATTGGTAAAGCGTTCGATTAGTTTATTTTCCACTCCTTCAGGAAAAGCATTAGCTCCTATGATTACCAGCTTATTAAGACGATCCGGATATTTCAAAGCAAATTCAAGCCCAGTATTTCCACCATCACTCCAACCGGCAATGTTAATTTTATCAAGTTTTAGCTCATCTGCTAATGCTTTTACATCATCTGCAAATAATTTATAGGTAAAATCTTTTTTGGAGGTATCTTTACTCTTTCCTTGCCCTCTTGTATCTACCGCAATAACTTTATACTGCTTAGACAAAACAGGGATCTGCTGATAATAATCTTTGATACTTCCTGAATTTCCATGGAGCAATACCAAAGGCTCACCTTCTCCATATACTTCATAATAAAGATCTGTATCTTTCAGTTTCAGGTATTTTCCGGCAGAGTCATTTTTACCATATATGGACTTATCTGCTTCTTCTATATATTTTGAATTATCTGCAGCCCAACCCTGAGAAACCTCATCATTATCTGCATAACCACCATCATCATCTACTGTATCTTTTCCATTTTTATCCATTTTCACATCAATATTAATGGCGGGTGCTGCAAGAGTCATTTTTTTCCAGTCATCATAGAACTCTCTTATGAATCCTGTTTTAAATAAAGCAGCGCTGATTTTAATGTATCCGTTAAATTCTTTTAAAAAATTGATTCCTACAAAGAACTTTCCATTCACCCAGATATTATGATCATTTACATCAAGAGTAAAAGTTCCATCTTTAATCATATCCTCCGTAAGCTCCACTGTAATTTCTTCATCTAAAAGATTTTTATCTGGGAATCCATCTTTTTCACTATAGATACTATAACGCATCAGAACTGGTTCTGTGGAAGAATATTTAGCAATATTCAAATTAATATTTTTGATTTTAGACCTTTTCTTTGCATTAAATTCTAAAGCGGTTTCACCCAAAAAACCAGCTGTCTTACTTGCCGGATTAACAAAATATAAAACACTTTTGGTCTTTGTTTTTACTCCCCAATTTTTATCTACCAATTTTTTAGGCTTAATGGCGATTTCCTTAATTGTTTTAGTTCTCTCATTCAAGAATATCTTCTGCTTATCATGTTTTTTAAAATCCTGTACCGCTTCTTCATAGCTTTCATATCCTGGCACCTCTATCTTCACTTTTTGTTGGGGGTCTAAGCCTGTAAGATCTATTGAGAAATTCCCTTTTCCATCAGAAATGGTTCCGGCAGTTTTCTTTTCTACTCCAATTTTCACATAAGGAACTGGTTGATTTTCATTTTTAGAAATAATGGTTCCGGAAATGACCTGTGCATTGAAGGCTGAAACCGTAAAAATAAAGGATAAAACACTAAGTTTTTTCATGTTAAAAGTTTGATGCAAACATATCTATTTTATAGCCTTCAATATTCATAAGGCATTATTAAATTTAAACACCTTTTAGTTAAATTTATTCTAAATATTTCCTGTTTTAGAGCATTAATTCTAAAAAACGCTTAATTATTATTGTACTCTTATAAAATTGTCATAATTTCCTCCCATGAATTCACTCTTTTATAAGTCTCATTTTCTATCAGTTCATTATGAGGTTGGGTAAAGATCAATCTCTGCCCTGAGAAATGATCTAAATTCTTTGGATAATCATCAATCATTACATCTCCCGACACAACTTTCTTGCTTCCACAAAGAACAATCTGTTCCCAGGTAATGAATGGAAAATGCTCAGCCAGCCAATCATATTTTTCTCTTAAACTGTTGGGAAATTCCATTCCTGCAGAAACAATATACAAATCATACTTATTATTCAGATATTCTATTGCTTTCTGGCTTCCTTCCATTACTTGTAATGTTCTGAAAAATCCTACTTCATTCACATGCTTCTTTCCATTGGGAAAAGTTTCCAATTCTGGTTTTCCTACTATCTCATCAAGCTCAACTTCTCTTCCGGTATCTCTTTTTTCAAATTCAATCAGTTGAGAATATACATCTGCCATTACCCCATCCATGTCTACAATTACTTTTTTCATTTAATATTGATTATTTTATGATTGATTTAAATTTAAACTCTATCAACTGATCTCAAATTTACCCAATCATTTTCTTAGACAAGGAACACAGTTTATTAATAAATCATAAATATTCGTTTTTATAAAGCTTGTTACGGAAAATTTTATGGTTACATTTTCGTATTTTTGCGGTTCAGTTCAAAATTAAAATCAAACTATTAATTCCCAATGAATTACGTTTCTGCAGAAAACCTTACCAAATCTTATGGCATCAAAGTTTTGTTCGAAAATATTTCCTTTCACATTAATGAAGGAGACAAAATTGCCATTGTTGCCAAAAACGGAAGTGGAAAATCTACCCTTCTGAAAATTTTAATGGGTAAAGAAATTGCAGACAGCGGCACTGCAATCATTAATAAAGATATCCAGGTGGTTTTATTTGATCAGGAAATTGATTTTGATTCCAATCTAAGCATTGATGAATTCATGATGACTCTGGATTCTGAACCTATTCTTGCTTTGAAGAACTACCATAAATCTCTTCATTCCACAGATCATGACTTTATAGAAAAAGCTTTGGCTGATATGGAAGCCCACAAAGCATGGGACCTGGAAAATGAGATGAAGCAAATTCTTTCTCAACTTAAGATCGCAGATCTTGAGGCTAAAATGGGAACGCTTTCCGGAGGACAAATTAAACGTGTTGCTCTTGCAAAGTTATTGACTGAAACCAGAGCTGAACATAAACATACACTCCTTATTATGGATGAGCCTACCAACCACCTGGATGTGGATATGGTAGAATGGTTGGAAAATTATCTGAATAAAGCAAAAATTACTTTATTACTTGTTACCCACGACAGATATTTTCTTGACAGTGTTTGTGATATTATCTGGGAAATGGAAGATAAAAATCTTTATGTTCATAACGGTTCATACGCTACGTATCTTGAAAATAAAATGATTCGTGAGGATAACCTTAACGCAACCATTGATAAGGCCAATAACCTTTACAGAAAAGAATTGGAATGGATGCGTAGACAACCTAAAGCAAGAACCACAAAATCCAAAAGCAGAATTGACTCCTTCTACGAAACAGAAAAGGTAGCCAAAACAGATACCAGAAAACAAGGGCTGGAGCTAGATTTTGAAATGAAGCGTTTAGGAAATAAAATTCTTGAACTTAAACATATTGATAAGAGCTTTGGAAATAAAGTTCTATTAAAAGATTTCAGCTATCAGTTCCAACGTGGGGAAAAAGTAGGAATCATTGGAAAAAACGGAGCTGGAAAATCTACTTTATTGAATATTATACAGGGATTGGAAAAGTTTGATAAAGGTGAGATTGAAACAGGAGAAACAATCTCTTTCGGATATTTTGCTCAGAAAGGTCTTACTTATAAAGAGGATGAGCGTGTGATTGACTTTATCAAAGAGATTGCTGAATTTTATCCTCTAGCCAATGGAAAAAGTCTTTCTGCATCGCAGTTCCTTAGATTATTCCTATTTGACGATCAAACCCAATACTCTCCTATTTCAAAGTTATCAGGAGGAGAAAAGAGAAGATTACACCTGATGTATATTTTATATCAGAATCCTAATTTCTTAATCTTTGATGAGCCTACCAATGACCTTGACCTTCCTACTCTAACGGTTCTTGAAAATTTTCTGCAGCAATTTCAGGGATCTTTAATCATTGTGTCCCATGACAGATATTTCATGGACAGAATTGTAGATCATGTTCTTGCTTTTGAAGGAGATGGAAAAATCAGAGATTTTGTAGGGAACTTCTCAGAATATCGGGAAGCAAGAAGCCGTGAGGAAGCTTTAGAAAAAAATGCGGCTGTAAAAGAAAAGGTTGCTGTTACAGAAAACACTTCATCTTCCAATTCTCAAAAAAGAAAATTAACCTTCAAAGAACAAAGGGAATTAGAAACCATCGAAAAAGAAATGCCTGAATTGGAAAAGCAGCGCACAAAAATCCTGGATCAGCTTAATAACGAATCCGACTATGAAAAGATAGCCAAACTTTCTTCTGAACTGGAAACCATCTCTGAAAAACTGGAAAACCATGAGATGAGATGGCTTGAACTTCAGGAAATCATGTAAAAATATAAGTTATGAATGAGTTCAAAAAGTTTGAGAGTAAGAGGGTTTTAGGGTGAAAGAGCAGGAAAATTCTACTTCAGATCACCAGTAACCTTGAACTTTAAACTTTGAACTCATTCATAACTCTTTTATCAATTATAAGAATATTACCTTTCCTTCTTTTGCACTCTCCAAGGATGCGTCTATAATCTTCATATTCTGAATCACTTCTTTTCCTGGTGATGGCAGAGAGTATCCGAAAACGATGTGTTCATAGATTTGTTGATAATAATCCATATAATTTCCGGCTTCGCTTGAAGTAAATATTCTTTCTGTTTCTGAATTTTCATTCAGATAATTTAAAATTCCGTCTGATTCTTTCAAAGGTTGCATCCATTCTTTTCCATAGGCAGGAATAGCTCCGGCAACTAATTCGGTTTCCTGGTTATCTGTTCTCTCGTGGAGGAAGGATCCTTTATCTCCATGAATCTTATAAGCGTAATGATCTTCTTTAGTGAAAACCGAAGATTTTAATCGTACTCTCAGTTCATTTTTATAGAATAGCAAGATTTCAAAATAATCATTGGCATACTCTGTACCTTTCATCGAAAATACATCTGCAAAAAGTTTTTCAGGATATCCGAAATATTGTACTGCCTGATCTACAAGATGTGCTCCCAGATCATGCAGTGACCCTGAGCCTATCTGATCTGGATTTTCTTTATGCTGTTTTCCGCTTGGTGTGGTACGGAATCTATCAAAACGAATCTCTGCTTCTTTGATATTTCCTAGTTTACCATCATTTAAAATATTTTGTACCTGTTGAAAATCACGGTCAAATCTTCTGTTCTGGTATACACTTAAAAACAAACCTTTTTCTTCTGCCAGCTTTACCAGCGCTTCTGCTTCTGATACATCCACAGTAAAAGGTTTCTCAACAATGATATTTTTTCCTGCTTCCAAAGCCTTTCTGGCATATTCATAATGCGTCTGAACCGGCGTATTGATAATCACCAATTCTACGTCTGCATTCTGAAGCATTTCTTCTACTGATTGGTAAATGGCAGCTTCAGGATATTTTTCTTTAGATTCTTCTTTACTTCTTTCCACTACTGCAGAAATAAAGAACCCCCGATGTTCTTTTAAAAAAGGAGCATGAAATACTTTTCCACTCATTCCAAAGGCACAAAGCCCAGCTTTTACCAGTTGCATATTTTAATTTTTTAACAAATATATTCATAAAAAAAACAGAATTATGCGTCAACAATAAGGATAGAAACAATCCATATTATTTCACCTTTAAAAGACATGATAAAAATCACGTATTAATTTTTATTCATTCTAAACAAATACTTACATTTGCGCCTTATTTAAAACTGTTCTACATAAAAATAAAATGAAAAGACAACTACTTACTTTAGGTCTTCTATTTATCGCTGTTTCAGCAAGTTCACAGCTAAAAAACGCTGAAGCAGATACTATTAGAACCCAAACTATTGAGGATATTAATCTTCACAAAACAGGAAATCCAAACCAGGCAAGACCACTTTCTACAAAGTCTAACCTGACGATAATGGAGACCCCTCAGCCAATTGCTATTGTGACTCACGAAATCATTGAACAGCAACAGGCAAAACAATTGAGTGATGTTTTACAAAATGTAAACGGATTGTATGTAACTTCATCCAGAGGAAATTCTCAGGATAGTTTTGGTGGACGTGGCTTTATTTTAGGAAATGATAATATTTTCAAAAATGGTTCAAGAATAAATAGCGGCGTTTTTCCTGAAGTAAGCGGTCTGGAAAGAGTAGAAGCTTTAAAGGGGGCCAATGCAATGCTTTATGGAAATACGGCTGCCGGAGGTATTATCAACATGATTACAAAAAAACCAAAATTCAATTTTGGAGGAAGCGTAGGAATGAATGCAGGAAGCTGGAATTCTTATAAACCAACAGTTGATGTTTATGGGCCATTATCTAAAAATATTGCTTTCAGAGTAAACGGAACTTATGAATATGCTGAAAGTTTCAGAGATGTTGTACAATCTGAAAAATATTACTTCAATCCTTCATTTTTATTTAATTTAAGCGAGAAATCTCAATTAATTGTTGAGGCAGATTATCTTAAAAATAATTTCACTCCGGATTTTGGGCTTGGATCTATTACTGAAAAAAATCAAAGCTATAGATTAAATGATGGTATTTCCAGAAACGTTTTCTTCGGAACTGACTGGCAGTATCAAAATGTACAGCAAGCTTCTGCGAATGTAACGTTTAATCATCAATTTAACGAAAGATGGTCTTTAAATGCTACCGCTTCTTACCAAAACTACACGAAAGATTATTTTTCTTCTGAAAGAGTACAATGGGGTTATAGCTCACCTACCGCAACAAGACTTTCATGGAACAGACCTTTTGGTAAAACATACAACGAACAAAACTATACTTCTGCACAAGTAAACATTAATGGCGAATTCAATACTGGGAAAATCAACCATAAAGTATTAATTGGTTCAGATGCAGATTACAGCCAGGCGGATGCTTATGCTTATAATGTTACAGATCCAAAAAACACTCTATATTTAGATGATCCATCAACATGGGGAAGTATTGCCATGCCAAATTCTACTCTTAATACGAGAAATAGAATTAATACAAGAAGAATTGGGATCTATGCTCAAGATTTTATCAGCTTAACAAAACAACTAAAAGTAATTGCTGGATTAAGATGGTCTTATGTAGAGAATATGCCTACGCTGACTACTCGTTTTACATTAAATGAAAAATTCGAAGTTGCCAATTCCTCAACGTCTGACAATGCATTTTCTCCTAAAGTAGGATTGGTTTATGCTCCCAATGAAAACCTTTCGGTATTTGCAACTTATACCAATTCGTTTGCTTCCAATGCAGGATATACTTCAGATCAATTTGGTACAGTAAATACCAATCAGTCTATTCCGCAAATTCAAAATCAATTAGCTACTTTATCAAGACAAAGCATAAAACCATCAACTGTTGACCAATATGAAATTGGCGTTAAAAAGAATTTCTGGAATAATGCTTTAGCGGTTAACCTAACCGCTTACCAGATCATGTACAACAATTATTATCAGACATACTGGTTCATTCCTACAACTACACCCAATGCAGTACCAGTAAATTCAACAGATACCAATCTTAAAGAATTTGCAGGAAATATGAGAAGCCGTGGTGTGGAATTAGACATCACAGGAAACCCTACAGAAAACATATCTATCATCGGTGGTTTTTCTTATAACAATTCCGTTTACCTTGACACCCCTGAAAAAGGATATGTTGAAAAACAAAGATTGGTAAGAACCCCTGCTACAACAGCAAATGCTTCCGTTTTCTATAAATTTACAAACTATGTAAAAGGTTTAAAAGTTGGCGCTGGAATCTATTATATTGGAGACAGAATCGCTGGATGGAATGATTCAAAATCAACCAATACAAGTAGAAACAACGTTAGTAGAATGTTTGATCTAAAAGATTATACTACTGTTTCTGTATCTGTTGGCTATGAGTGGAAGAAGTTTTCTATCCAGGGAAGAGTGGGAAACCTGTTTGATGTTGTAAACTACAACGTTCACGAAAATTATTCCGTAAATCCAATTACTCCAAGAAATTATTATTTTACATTGACATACAAACTGTAGAATTAACTTTATAATTACTTCTTTATTAAAAGTGGAAACTGCAAAAATGCAGTTTCCACTTTTGAAATTTAAAAACAAAACAAAAACAATATGGATAAGATTAAGGACACAAGAAGTTTCATGAGAATTACACACCGCTATCTGGGGTATTTCCTGGCTGGTATTATGGCTGTGTATGCTGTAAGTGGAATTATTTTGGTCTACAGAGACACCGATTTTCTGAAGAGTGAAAAAAAGTATGAAAAGACTTTATCTGTAAACCTTTCTGAAAAAGAACTGAAAAAGGAACTGAAAATGAAAGGCCTTGAAGTAGAAAAAACTGAAGGTACTGTTCTTCACTTTAAAAAGGGAACTTATGATTCTGCAACAGGGGTAGCCAAGTATTCAAAAATGGAACTGCCTTTTGTGCTGGATAAAATGGTTTCTCTTCACAAATCACAATCTAAGGATGCCATAGCTCCCCTAAGCGTGTTTTTCGGAGTAGCCCTTTTCTTCTTTGTGATTTCGAGTTTCTGGATGTTTAATCCTAAAACCAAAGCTTTTAAACGCGGGATCAAGTTTACCATTGCGGGACTTGTTATCTCTATTCTTCTTTTGCTTATTTAATTAAGAATAGCTTTTCAAACGATTATAACAAGGTTATTTTGTCAGAAAATAAATAATTCTTCTTTCCTATCTTAGGAACTTGACTTTTTAAGATTTTTTTTCTTTAATATGATTGTGAAATATTCAATGATAAAGTTAAAAATCCACATTCTATCTTGTTGATATTATTAACATTAATTTAGAGAAATTGTCTAAAATTAAGATTCTGGCACATTTATTGTTTTTTCTATAATTCGTGAATAATAAACATTTAATTATTAAAATAATAAATTATGAAAAAACTTATTTTAACAGGAGTATTAGCCGTAGCAGGATTAACAGCAACTGCAAACGCTCAGATTCAAAAAGGTAATTGGATGGTAGGGGGTAACCTTGCAGGAGCCAACTTCGGATTAAACAAAGGAGGTGGTTATGACTTTAATATTCAACCGAAAGGAGCTTATTTCATTGAAGATAATATTGCATTAGGAGGATATGTGGATTTAGGTTTCAAAGGAGCTAAAGATGCACCAACTACTTTTACATATAATGTTGGAGCATTAGGACGTTATTATCTTAACCCGGGAGAGCAGGGAGTAAACAATTTATTACACCATGGAAGATGGTTCTTGGAAGGTAATTTAGGTGTGGGAGGAACATCTATCTCTAAAGGAGGTTCTTCTTCCAATGGTCTTAACTTTGGATTTGGTCCTGGTTACTCATACTTCATTACACCAAACATCGGTTTAGAAGGTTTAGTTAAATATGATGCGAATGCTGGATTCGGAAGCGGCGGATATACAAACAAAATTACTTTTGGTTTAGGATTCCAGATTTACCTTCCAACATCTAAAGGTAAGCAAATCATCAACGACGTTAAGTAATCACTGAAATACTTATAAAAAAATGAAAGCGGCCCGAAATAAATTTCGGGCCGCTTTTCGTACAAATTAAAACTAAACTATAAAAAATCAAATAAATCATGTATTCGGTTGAGGTGTATATCTTAAATACGGCTTTATCTCAGTAACTCCTTTAGGGAACTTCTTGATGGCATCTTCTGTAGATACGGTAGGCGGAACGATCACGTCTTCTCCATATTTCCAGTTTACAGGCGTGGCCACCTGATAATTGTCTACAAGCTGTAAAGAATCCAATACCCTCAGTATTTCATTAAAATTTCTTCCTGTAGAGGCAGGATATGTAATAATAAGTCTCACCTTTTTAGCAGGATCAATAATCAATAAAGAGCGCACAGTTGCCGTAACAGAAGAATTGGGATGAATAAAATCATAGAGTTCGGAAACTTTCCTATCTTTATCTGCTATAATTGGAAACAGTACTTCTGTATTTTGAGTTTCATTAATGTCTTTTACCCAATTCTGATGATCCTCTACTCCATCTACACTTAAAGCAATCACCTTGGTATTTCTCTGGGCAAATTCAGACTGTAATTTAGAAGTATACCCCAGCTCTGTAGTGCATACCGGAGTATAATCCGCCGGATGCGAGAATAAAATTCCCCAGGAATCTCCCAAATAATTATAAAAATGAATATCCCCTACAGATGACTCTGCCTGAAAGTTGGGTGCTGTATCTCCTAATTTAATTGACATAATATTTCGCATTTGTTAGTCTACAAATTTAGTAGACTTTTTGATACTGGCAAAATTTTTGCTGAAATTTTATATATTTAATGTAAAATTTTATTCATGGAGAAAACCGGACTCACCTACATAGACCTGGTGTATAAGGTATTGGAGAATTGGTATGTAACGTTTGCAGAACTTACTCCTAAACTGATTGTCGGCATTTTAGTATTTACATTCTTCCTTATTACAAGTAAATACATGAGCCAGATTGCCGTAAAACTATTTCATAAGTTCTTTCCCAAAAGCCAGAAAGAAAGCTCGCTGGTTACTTTAATCAGTGTATTCAGATTCCTTATTATGCTGATGGGAACATTTATTTCTCTGGAAATTATGGGCTTCAGTGGTTTTCTATGGAAATTTATCGGAAGTTTGGGAGTAGCCGGGGTGATTGCCGGGGTAGCTTTGAAAGATCTTGTTTCAAGTATCTTTTCAGGAATGCTTATTGGTATTGATAAAGCTTTTAAAGTTGGCGATTATATCACTATCGGAGCTCATTCAGGCACTGTACAGGAGATCGGATTTTTAACGACCAAAATCCTTACAGACGATGGAAAGAAGGCCTATATTCCCAATCAGGTTGTTTTTAATGCTCCATTTTATAATATTACAGCTTCTCCTCAACGAAGAATTATTTTAAATTTTGAAATTCCTGCTGATGAAGATATCAGTAAAGCTCAAAAAAGTATTCTTGAAGTAGTACAGAATCTTGATAACGTGGATAAATTAGATACTGCAGAAGTAATTTTTACCGACCTGAAGCAGGGCTCATTTAATCTACAGGTTAAATTCTGGATTAAAATTGGAGCTAATCTGGCACAGGTAAGAAGTAAGGCTTATTTAAATATTAAAGAACGGTTTGATGTGGATAAAATTCAATTGGTGACTCCTACAAGTATCAGTATTACCAGTGGAGAAAACAATTTACCGGAAAGTCAGGATAAATAATTTCTTTACATCACACAGGTTTCGCCAATTCTACAGATAATTGTGGATAAGTTAAAATCATAGAAAGTCGTTTCAATTTTTGGAGCGACTTTTTGTTGGTAAACGCAATGGCATAAATATCAGGATATCATGAATATGAAAAGGCGCAAAGATTTTATCTCCGATAAAATTGTAAACTGCTGGATGTTTGTCATGGATGCACGAATAATTTTTATGGAACATAAAGCCTATGTGGCCCTTTAGTTTGTAAAAAGAAATTAAGTTTACAAAATAAAAGCATTCACAAGAAACAGGGTGAACCATTATGTGTCCAAGGATTCGAGGCCTATACATAGATTATGAACCCTGTTTCTTTGAGAATAAGGTCATTATAGAAATTTAGGCTTTGGACCTATTATCAAGGGCTTAGACACGATTCTCAATGTGAATGATAACCTCAAAAAAGTTATGAGACAAAAGTACGTTATCGGCATTGATATTTCCAAATCAAAATTAGATTGTGCTATAATGGATTCTGAGTATAAGATCCAATGTGAGCAGATCATTCCCAACACAGAGAAAGGAATATCTTCATTTTTGAAAGGTATTTTAAAGCTTCTGAAAATAACCAAAGAAGACCTTTTGATTTGCTGTGAAAATACTGGAATTTATAACCGACCATTAGAGAAGTTTTGTTCAAAATCAGAGTATCTGCTTTGGGTGGAACATCCGGTAAAAATCAAAAAGGCGGCCAGTGATTTAAGAGGAAAAGATGATCGAAAAGATGCCAGAAGAATTGCAGAATACGCTGTTCGCTATCACGATAAAATAATGCCTTATGAGGAACCAGAGGAAGTTATACAACGAATGAACGTGCTGGCTAAATCCCGTGATACTTTACTATTGCAAAAAACGGCTTTGGAAAATCAATTAAGGGAAGCCAAAAGTCACGATGTGTATGTGTTTAAGCTATTGACCCAA
>NZ_JBYPZJ010000018.1:0-33516 GCF_057815135.1 Chryseobacterium sp. II3a
AGTTATACAACGAATGAACGTGCTGGCTAAATCCCGTGATACTTTACTATTGCAAAAAACGGCTTTGGAAAATCAATTAAGGGAAGCCAAAAGTCACGATGTGTATGTGTTTAAGCTATTGACCCAAACCTTTTCAAAAACGCTAAAAACTCTTACCACATCTATAAAATCAATAGAAAATCAGCTTTCAGAGCTCATGGAAATCCAAGATGAGATTAAGAAAAACAAAGAACTTTTGACTTCCATTCCTGGAATCGGAACTCAATGTGCTCTTAATTTGATCATCATTACCAATAACTTCAAATCGTTTGATAATGCTAAACACCTTGCTTGTTATGCGGGAGTTGTTCCGTTCAAAAATCAATCAGGAACCATCGTAAAAAAAGAACGTGTATCGAAAATGGCGAATCAAAAACTCAAAAAGCTGCTTCATTTATCTGCCATGGCAAGTATACGAGCAGACAAGGAATTAAAAACCTATTTTCTGAGAAAAGTAGAAGAGGGTAAAAATAAAATGAGTGTTCTTAATGCTATAAGAAACAAATTAGTACATCGAATAATGGCCGTAATCAAACGAAAACAGCCATTTTTTCCAAAAGAAGAATTTTTATCAATAAAAAAAACTTATAATACTTGCTTATTAACATAGAAATCTATGTGGTTTAAAAAATTTCGAACCACATAGGTTTCACATAGAATGTATTTTAAAAAAGACTTTGTGTACTTATAATATCCGGTAAGCTATTTTTTATTATGCTTTTTAGAAACGATAGCACTGTCCTTTTGAGGAACTTTAGCAACAGAATCATTGTCAACAATAATAGCTTCTCCTATGGTAACACCATCATTACTCAGACTGTCTTCATTTAGTTCTACAGCCACCTCACCTGTTCTCAGAGGTCTATCTTTTGAGCATCCGGTCAGAAAGAGGACTAAAGAAAGTACAGCAAGCGTTACTCTACTGTTTTGAAAAATATCAGGGATCAATCTGAAGAATTGATTTTTTACTTTTTGTGATTTTTCTTCTTCAATATTTAACTGATGATTATAAAATGTTCCACAAACTTTTTCATTTTCTTTTTCAGTGAGAATTTGCAGAATTTCTTCAGGTTGCTTTTGGGTAAAATCAATTACGCATTTGTTGCAGACAGCACAAAATCTGCCTTTTTCCTGTGGAGACACAGATGCCTAGTTTTCAGAACATGGTTCCGGGATGTATAAGTTTTTCATGAATAGGTTTTCGTATACGCATTAAAAAACCGTTCCAAAACTGGAACGGTTTCTTATTTTATATGAAAATTTTAGATTAAGCTAAAACTTCTTTTACTTTGTTTGCAGCTTCTTCTAAAGTAATTGCAGAGTGAACCGGAAGACCAGACTCGTCAATTAGTTTTTTAGCTTCTACAGCGTTAGTTCCTTGTAATCTTACGATCAATGGAACCGGAAGGCTACCCATAGCTTTATAAGCATCTACAACTCCTTGAGCTACTCTGTCACATCTTACGATACCTCCAAAGATGTTGATTAAGATTGCTTTTACGTTTGGATCTCTTAAGATAATTCCGAAAGCAGTCTGTACTCTCTGAGCATCAGCAGTACCTCCTACGTCAAGGAAGTTAGCCGGGTTACCACCTGATAATTTGATGATATCCATAGTTGCCATTGCAAGACCGGCACCGTTTACCATACAAGCAACGTTACCATCCAATTTTACGAAGTTAAGGCCAGCTTCACCAGCTTCTACATCCATTGGATCTTCTTCTCTTGTATCTCTAAGTTCAGCTAAATCTTTGTGACGGAATAATGAGTTGTCATCTAAAGTTACTTTAGCATCTACAGCGATAATTTTGTTATCAGAAGTTTTCAACACTGGGTTGATTTCGAAAAGAGAAGCATCAATACCTGTATAAGCATTGTAAAGAGAAGAAATAAATTTCACAAATTCTTTGAATGCATTTCCTTCAAGACCTAGGTTGAAAGCAATTTTTCTAGCCTGGAATCCTTGAAGACCGATAGCTGGATCAATAAGTTCGTTGTGGATTAAGTGAGGAGTTACTTCTGCAACGTGCTCAATATCCATCCCACCTTCAGTAGAATATACGATCGTATTTTTTCCTTCAGCTCTATCTAAAAGAATAGAAACATAAAATTCTTTAGTTTCAGATTCTCCAGGATAATAAACATCTTCTGCAATCAAAACAGAGTGTACTTTTTTACCTTCAGCAGAAGTTTGTGGAGTTACCAACTGCATTCCGATGATATTCTGAGCGTTTTCTTTAAGCTTATCCATGTTTGGAGAAAACTTAACACCCCCACCTTTACCACGACCACCTGCGTGAATCTGTGCTTTTACAACCCAAGCCTGAGCTCCAGTTTCAGCAGTCAATTTTTCAGCAGCTGCTACAGCTTCATCTACGTTGTTTGCAACGAAACCACGTTGGATAGCTACTCCATACTTTGATAAAATCTCTTTTGATTGATACTCGTGAAGATTCATATTATTTTTATTATTTTATTTTAATATTTAAAGGTTGACAAATTTACTAAAAAGACATGGAAGTTCAAGATTCTTCATTCAAAAATTAAAGATTAGTTCCTTGATTTTTGACATGTTTATAAATTTTCCTTATTCTTCCGCTAATTTTTCAGACTGTGATCCGATAAATGGAATCCTAGGAGCCAGGAAATATCCTGTAAGGCTTGCAAACAAAATCGGAACAAAATAAGTAAACCCCGTTAGTGTTCCCAGAATAATGGTGGTACTCATTGGAGTTCTTGTTACACAGGCATTGATCGCAGCCATGCAGCTTACAATAGCTAAGGTTGTATCTACAGCAGGAAATAAATTGTGGATAATCAGTCCTAAAGTAGTTCCTACAAAGAACAGCGGAATGATAAAACCTCCTCTCCAGCCCGAAGTAACCGTGATAGCAATGGCTAATATTTTAAAGACCAGTACCAGAATCAGGAAATTCAATCCGAAGTTTCCTCCGATTAACTGATTGATCTCGTTGTGTCCAAAATATCTTGTGATCGGAAAATTGTAAGCGATAACACCTAAAAGAAGCCCACCAACGAATGTTTTGATGTAGATTGGAAATTTTCTGTACTCAAAAATCTTTTTGAAAAATTTCACCACAAAGATGAAAATCCAGCCAAAAAGAGTTCCTACAATTCCAAATAAGGTAGCATATAAAAAATCATAGACTCCGGTGTAATGATAAGCTTTCAGATCCCAGGTAGCTCCAATTCCCAGATGGATAATCAAAGCAAACATCAGATAACTGAAACAACTTGCTACCAAAGCCGGAATAATGGCTTTATAGTATTCAACGGCATGCTTGTGATGCAGAATTTCCAGAGAGAAAAGACTTCCTCCAAGCGGAGCTCCAAACAGCGCAGTAAATCCTGAAGCCATCCCTGCAATACTCAATGAACGCAATTCTTCGCCTTTTAACCTGAAAATTTTCCCCAGCCAGGTTCCCGTAGATCCGGTAACCTGTACCAAAGGAGCTTCCGGCCCTAAACTTCCTCCAGATGCTACACAGAAAAGTGAAGAAAGAATCATGGATGGGTTGTTTTTAGGTTCCAGTTTTCCTTTATTGAACCTGATGTTATTTACAATCAGATGAATTTCTCCCGGATCACCAATGAAGTGGATCACCAATCCCGCCAAAAGCCCGCAAACAGCCATTGTAGGTATCACCTGCCAGCCTTGGAAATGGGCTAAAAATTCGGTAAAATGTTCCAGGACGACCCAATATCCTCCGGCAATAATACCGCCTACCAGACCTGTAAAGGCCCACATGAAAAAAGTACGGCTGAAGACGAACGGATTGAACCTCATCGGCTGATCCAAAAGGTTAAACGTTCTTATAATCCGTCTTCTTCTGTTGATTTTCATCCTTATATTTTGTTTTTAGCAAAATAAAGAATCAGCATTCCCCAGCTTAAGATCATCATCAGCCCTCCAAGCGGAGTAATAGGTCCTAAGAATTTAAGATTCATTCCCAGGTAATCCTGCATGCTCAGGAAATAAATGCTCACTGAGAATAAAAGTGTACCCGCAATCATCAAAATAGAGGTCCATCTTTCAGCAGAAGTTTCAAATTTTAAAATATATCCGATGATCAGCAGAAAAAAGGCTGCATACATCTGATATCTTACTCCTGTTTCAAAACTTTCAAGTCTTTCCACTGATAATATTTTCTTTAGAGCATGGGCTCCGAATGCACCAAGGATTACAGATACCATTCCGTAAACCGCTCCAAAAACTAAAGTAATTGTTTTCATTTTATAACTCTTCTAATTCTAGGGTTAAATATTTTTTTGTTTTATTGTCCTGCCAAGTTCCGATGATTTTATTTCCTTTTAAATCAGCTTCCACCAAGGCTCTCGGGATCCATTGTTTCAATTCTTCACTATGGTAACCATCTTCTGTGATAGAAAAATGGTCATGAACAAATTCTCCTCTCCAATTGATAGGAGTCTTATTCTTATCATACCAATAAGTCGCTGAAAAAGAATCATCCTCATTAATATCGTTGAACAAAACCGTCACCGGATATTTTCCATCAATTTTTCCTTTGTATAATTTATTTCCAGGACTTGTTTTCTCTATTTTTTCAGAACCGGAAATCAGATTTTGGGCATAAGGACTCCAATATTTTTCCAGCTCTTTATAAGTAAATTCGATCTTATGACTTCCCAAATCATCCAATGCCCGCATGGCGTGATTAGAGCATCTGCCTACTACAAAAGCCAACCTATCCTTTCCAAAGAAATATCTGATGCCATTCAATGTATAATCTGTGAAACACCCTTCATATAAACCAATTTGCTCCTGAACATCTTCTGAAGCATTTTTCTCGGATTTCAGCTTCACGAGAAAGTCATTGATTCTTTTTTTGATTTTCTTCTGAATCAAACCATTGACAGTCTTTATAGTACCTTTCTGAAATAAATCTTCAGCATTGATGTAATTTCCGGTCCTGATGTCAAAATTTTTCCAATCTGAAAATTCTTCTGGATAGGCTCCAGAAGCTTCACCATCAATACTGATACTTAGAATATTTTTTGGAGTTTCTAGCTTTTTCCAATCATAGAAATACACATAGTTTGCGTAGGAAGTAGCTCCTTCATTCACCTTTTTAGAGGGATTTCCTTCTGATCCGGGAATATATTCCAGCTCACTTACCTGGAGAAAAAGATTGATCTTGTTTTCTACTCTGGAATTACCGGCATAAGAAATCACAGGAAAAACAAAATCTTTTGTTTTTGGCTGCAAATCAGTTATTTTTAAATTTTTCTGTTGTGAAAAACTTAAACCGGAAACCATCAGAAAAAACAGGATACTCTTTTTCACTATTTCGATTTTAAATACATTAAAATAAACTTGGCTACCAATGTAGAAATTCCCAATATAATAAACACATTAGCGAATTTCTTGGAAGTTCTGAAACCAGGTGATGTTGTTTTCTTTAAAAAGAATCCAAAGGCTAGAAATAGGATGGGGAGAATTATCTGTAACATTAGTTTCCTCTCATTCTGTTAAACTCATTGATAACTTCATGATGACTCACCGTCTTATCTTTGAAGTAAGTCACAAAATGTTGCTTTTCTTCTTCTGTAGCTCCCAGTTGGTTCAGAATGTTCAGTAAGTGCATTTTCATATGACCTTTCTGAATACCTGTTGTTACTAAAGAACGCAATGCTCCAAAGTTTTGGGCTAGCCCAGAAACAGCTAAAATACTCATCAGCTCTAGAGCAGATGGTTTTCCTAATAATGCTAATGAGAATTTTACCAGTGGATGAAGGTTCGTTAACCCTCCTACTACTCCTACGGAAATCGGAAGATCTATCCAGAATCTGAAAACACCATTATCTGTTGTACAGTGGGTCAAAGATCTGTATTGTCCGTCTCTTGCTGCATAGGCATGAGCACACGCTTCTGTTGCTCTGAAGTCGTTTCCGGTAGCAATTACAACAGCATCTACTCCATTCATCACTCCTTTATTGTGAGTGGTTGCGCGGTAAGGTTCAATTTCTGCAATGGTAACGGCTTGCTTAAATTTAGCAGCAAATTCTTCAGGAGAAATTCCGCTGTCATCTTTTAAGTCTTCCATTTTACAGGAAACCTCAGCTCTTACGATACAATCAGGCGTAAAATTGGAAAGGATATTCATCACAATCTGTAATGAGTTCTTTTCATCCTGAGTGAAGTCTTCGCTGGTTGCTACTTCCTGTCTCAATGTTTTTCCAAACTGCTCAAGACATGAATTAATAAAATTAGCTCCCATTGAGTCTACCGTATCAAAGCTCGCCTTCAATTGGTAATAATTTGGCATTTCTGAAGTTTTATCCACTAGGCTGATATTCAGAATACCACCCCCACGTCTTCTCATGTTGGCAGTGATATCTTCTGTAGCTTCAAGTAATTTTTTCTTTAAACTGAAATTAAAGAAGTGTAATAATTTATGGGGTTCTACATTAAATATAAAATGGGTATGCCCCAATTTTTCTGTATTGATGATGGTTGTTTTAAAACCTCCTTTATCAATCCAGAATTTTGCAGCCTTGGAAGCTGCTGCTACTACTGAACTTTCTTCAACAGCCATTGGTAATGCCAATAGTTTTCCGTCAATTAAAAAATTCGGAGCAATTCCGTACGGCATATAGAAATTGGTAATCGTATTTTCAGAAAATTCTTCGTGAAGTTTCTGAAGATCCGGATCTTCATTCCAGTATTGTTTTAATATATTTTGATATTCCTGATTACCTTCAAGATATTCGTTTACAAGCCAGTCGATTTTCCCTTGCTTTGGAAGCTTGGAAAACCCTTCGATCGGTTTATGATTCATAATATAAACTTTAATGAGGCGTAAATATAATGATTTTGAGACTCTTTTTTGTGGATAACTTCTATGAAAAAAGGTTGACATTTATCAATTTTGGAATTAAATTTGAACATATTTTACAATATCAATTGATACAAATAATATCAAATCATTTAGCATATGAATTTTGACCGCCTTAAAGAAAAACTTGAAATCCTTGCTGATGCTGCAAAGTATGATGTTTCATGCTCATCCAGCGGAGGAACGAGAAAGAATAAAAAAGGGGCTTTGGGGGACAGTTCTGTAAGCGGAATTTGCCATACCTATACCGAAGATGGCAGATGTGTCTCTTTACTCAAAATTTTATTGACCAATCATTGTATTTATGATTGTGCTTATTGTGTATCCAGAAGTTCCAATGATATAAAAAGGGCTGCCTTTACAGTAGAGGAAGTTGTAGACTTAACGATTAATTTTTACCGTAGGAATTATATTGAAGGATTATTTCTAAGCTCCGGAATTTTCAAAAATGCAGATACAACCATGGAAAGACTTGTTCGGGTTGCCAAAAAACTGCGTCTGGAAGAGAATTTCAACGGATATATTCATTTAAAATCCATTCCAGGAGCTAGTGATGAACTGATGCAGGAAGCAGCACTCTATGCGGACAGACTCTCAGTAAACCTGGAAATTCCGACAGAAAGCGGTTTAAAATTATTGGCTCCTGAAAAAAACAGACATGACATGATTAGCCCTATGAGATATATTCAAAAAGGGATTATCCAATATCAGGACGAGAAAAAGATTTTAAAGAAAGTTCCCAAGTTTGCTCCTGCAGGGCAATCCACTCAAATGATCGTAGGAGCTACGAACGAAAATGACCTGCAAATTATTAAGGTCGCAGATCATTTTTATAGAAATTTCAATCTGAAAAGAGTCTATTATTCCGGATATGTTCCGGTTTTGGAGGACAACAGACTTCCTTCTTTAACGACAGAGGTTCCAATGCTTCGGGAAAACAGATTGTATCAGTCTGATTGGCTGATGCGGTTTTATGGCTTTAAAGCTGAAGAGATTTTAGATCCCAATATTCCTTTCCTTGATTTAGAAATGGATCCAAAACTAAGCTGGGCCTTAAGACATCTGGATCAGTTTCCTGTGAATATTCAGACTGCCGATTACCGGATGATTTTAAGAATTCCCGGAATTGGAGTTAAATCTGCTCAGAAGATCATCAGTGCAAGACGTTTTCAGATGTTAACACTGGATCATTTGAAGCAACTGGGAGCAGCCGTGAACAGAGCGAAATATTTTATTGACTTCAATGCCGGCAATGCCTATCTGAAATATTTAACGAATAAAAACTTCAGACAACTATTGATTGGTGGAAGTTCTTCTAAATTTCATAATCAATTTTCACAGCAGCTGAGTTTATTTTAATATGGAAAATAAAAAATCTACACCCCCCAACGATCATCTGATGAAAAGTATTGAGAAGGAAGTCTCAAAATTCTCTCAACACTTTATGTCTAATGCTAAATGGATCAAACTGATTGACCACCTTGTTGATAATATGGATGGAATAAAGAAAATTCAATTCAAAAGAATTCAAGACGACATCATTGGAGAGCTATACCTGGATGAAAACAGCAGCTTTGAATTTGATTACTGGAATACTGCTTTTGAAGGGATTAATTCTTTTGGTGGCTGGCTCCAATATAAAGAAATTGAATACCTTTCTTTTCCTAAATTAATTGATAGAAATACAGAGCAGAATCTGGAAAAAATTTCAGCAGTGATACAAACTATCGGAAAATTTCATCTCGAAACTGATGAAAATGAGCTGAGATTAATCTGTTATAAAAAATAGGGTGGCTATATACAATTTTACACCACTGTCATTGACTACGTCGAATCTTTGATTTCTGACGAAGGAAGAATCTCATACTCTGACTTAGATTCTTCATTTCACTTTGTTACATTCAGAATGACAGGTCCATAATAATAAAATAACTGCATTAGTATAAAATTGTATATGATTACCTAAAATAGAAGCACCTGCCATCCTCGAAACTCTTCTTCATAATGGCAATGATCAATTATATAATTTTAAAATTAAATGATGACCACCCTACTCTACGATACCAGTTTTGACGGTTTTTTCACTGCGATATTCGAAGTATTTGAATATCGTTATAAAGATGTGGAAATTGTGAGTAAGGAAAGGTTTTACCAGGAAAGTATTTTTGCTGAGATTCATGAGGTTGTTACCCAAACAGACAAATCAGAAAGAGTATTAAAAAAATTGGAGCAAAACCTTGGAAAACAAGGTATTCATAAACTTTTAAAAGTTTTTTTATCTGAAGATCCTGAATTGGAAAAGGTCATATTATCAGCAGTAAGACAATCTATAAAATTTCCTGAAAAAAATATTCTGGAAAATTATGCAGATGCTGACATCATGAAAATCTCCAAAATTTGTAAATCTGTGGATAGAGAGAGGCATCGAATGACTGCTTTTGTTCGTTTCGAGAAAATGCAAGACGATATTTTCTTCTCAAAAATAGATCCTGATTTCAATGTTCTCCCCTTAATCAAAAAACATTTCACCGACCGCTATCAGGATCAGAAATGGATGATCTACGATTTGCGAAGGAACTATGGGATTCTTTATGATCTGGAAACTTCAGATTTCTTTTATCCAGATGAAAAACTGGATATGAAGAATTATCAGGAGAAATTTCATGATGAGGAAAAGAATTATCAAACGCTTTGGCAGCGGTATTTTACCAAAACCAATATTGTTGAAAGAAAAAATATGAAACTGCATGTACAACATGTTCCTAAAAGATATTGGAAGTATTTGACTGAGAAGTGGTGATTTTAAAAAGAATTTTCAAATTCACATTTCCATATTGTGGATAACTTTTTCACATCAGAAATCAGCCTTATTATTAAAAAACCTTTTCAACAGAGGTGTTTTATAACCCACTATATTTGTGATAGATATACCATTAGTTATTCTACAATCTCATATTGTGGATAACTTTTTTAACCACGGATTACATGGATTTACACAGATGATTACTTTTTAAGTAGAGATTTTAAGACAGAAAAATTTGAGAGAATTTTTAATTTATATTCTGATATTGTGGATAACTTTTATACATCAGAAATCAGACTTATTATTAAAAAACCTTTTAACAGAGGTATTATATAACCAACTATATTTGTGACAGATATACCATTATTTATTATAAAATCTCATATTGTGGATAACTTTTTTAACCACGGATTACACGGATTTACACAGATGATTACTTTTTAAGTAGAGATTTTAAGACAGAAAAATTTGAGAGAATTTTTAATTTATATTCTGACATTGTGGATAACTTTTATACATCAGAAATTAGATTTATCCTTAAAAAACCTTTTAACAGAGGCATTCTATAATCTACTATATTTGTGATAGATATACCATTATTTATTATAAAATCTCATATTGTGGATAACTTTTTTAAGCACGAATTACACAGATTTACGCAAATGATTCTTTTTTTGAGTTGATATTCTACTCAAGAAAAATTGAAAAAGATTTTAATTCAGATCCTGATATTGTGGATAACTTTTTCATCTTATTAATTATACTTATTCTTGAAAAACCTTTTCCACAAGCGCATTCCATAACCAACTAAATTTGTGATAGATATAATGCTTTTTATTCTACAATCTCATATTGTGGATAACTTTTTTAACCACAGATACACAGATTTTCATAGATGATTACTTTTGAGCTGGTGTTTTCTCCTAAAAAGATCTGAGAAGATTGTTTATTCAGGTTTTGCATTGTGGATAACTTTTATAAATCGATTGTATTCATTTGTATTCGAGAATTATTTTCGAGAACAAAACAAACACAACTATCTAATTAAAAGCAATATACATTTAAAAACCATTTTACACTAGCCTATTGTGGATAACTTTTATTTACGAATGGTACGCAGGGCTTTTTTGACAATATATTGTGTTTCTTTGGTATTACTTTCTCTTAGCCATTCATCACAAATTTCTACTACAAATTCTGGTTGAGATTTGCTGGCATCATTCAGCCAATTGCCTACACTATCCTGTACATATCTTGATGGATCTGATTTTAATGGTTCTAAAATTTCTAGTCCCAATCCTGGATTTTGTTTTAATGCATCAATATGCTCACACCACACTCCTCTTGGCCTTGTGGATTCGCTGGCAAAACGCCTGATATTTTCATTTTCATGCTTTGTCCATTCTGATAAAATCAATATACTTTCTTTAAGATTTTTTGAAATGTCCAGACGCACCGTCATCCAGCATATTTCTCTTACCCCAAAATGAGTGTCTGCAGCAAAATATTGGATCTTTTTTAATTTTTCTTCTGTGCTAAAAGCATTATTCCGACCAATGGTATAGGCAGCCCAGCAACGAACCAAGTCCGCAGGATGTGTGGATAACTTTAAAAGAAATTCTTCATCCTTATTTTTAAGCGTAAGATCAAGAATTCCTAAACCAATTACTTCATTGATTGTATTAACTGTTTGTTTTTTCAATTGGTCTACTCTATTCAGAATGGGTTGCAGATATTCTAATCGCTTGTTCTGTTTTAACAGACTTTCCAGCAACAACCTTTGATCAACAGCCAGCCATTCTGTAAGATTAGCCGTTTCAATTTCTCCTGCATTCAATTGGATTAAAATATCCGCAGGAATATCTTTTATAGAACGGGCACCTTTTCTTTTTTCTGTCATAATGCTTGTATTATTTCTTCCACATCTACTCGATTCATGTAATTTACATCTAAAAATTTATAAGTCACCATTCTATTTTCATCCACAACAAAAACAGCCGGAACCGGTAAAACATTATCATTGTTTTTATTGAAATCAAAAAGATTAATTCCAAGAGTTTTATAGTAAGGAATTACAAAGTCCTGTAACTGAAAAGTGATCCCTAATTTTTTAGCCAAATTATTATCAGCATCTGTCAACACTTCAAATGCAATATTATTTTTTTCTGCCATGCTCAGAGAATGATCTGGACTTTGTGGAGAAATAGCAACTAAAGTAGCTCCTTTATTTTTTATTCTTAAAAGATGGTCTTGTAAAAATTTTAATTCCAGATTACAGTAAGGGCACCAGCTTCCTCTGTAAAAAGCTAAAATCATTTTCCCATCTCTTAGAATGTCTTCAGAATTGATAATTTTTCCCAAAGCATTGGGTAATGAAAACTCTGGCATTTGATTTCCTATCTGAATACTTTTTTCTTCAATTCTTACAGTCTTCAAATCTTCAATAGACTTTCCAAAAGCTTCCAATATTTCCTGGGGAAGCTGTGAAGATAATTCCTGATTCAAATGTTCAATTTGTTTAGCCAGTGTATTCATTTTTAAAATTTTATTATTTTTACAAAGGTCGAAAAGGCTTTACACATAAGCAATAACGCATATTTTTCACCCATAGGGATAAAAAAGTCAATTTTATGGAAATAAAGGGAAGAGCTGAAGAAAATAAAATTTGCCCATTAGAAGTTGCTGTCAATACAATCAGCGGAAAATGGAAAATTCCGATCGTTTGGCAGATCAATGAAGGAAAGAAACGTCCCAGTGAATTTTTACGGGGAATTGCAAAAGTAGACCGGAGAGTGCTTAATCAACAGCTCACAGAAATGGTTGAGGATGGTATTCTTACAAAACAATCTTTTAATGAACTTCCTCCCAGAGTTGAATATACATTAACTGAGCTTGGGGAAAAGTTGGTTGCAATTTTGTGGCTGCTGAATGATTGGGGGAAACTGTTGATTCCTGAGATGGAGAATACAGAAGTTTAAAATTGATTATTGGTCTCACAGATTTAGCCAATTAGGCAGATTTTGATATTCTTCTTACTATAAATTTTGTTGTGGAAAACGCTAAGGCACTATATTGTTCAAAATATAATGTATTATTAAGGCGCAAGGATTTTATCTGTGATACAATTGCAAATTGCTAAATATAACCATGAATTCTCGAATAGCTCTGTTCAATTAAAATCTATGTGGTTTTAATAATTTTCACTACAGACACATAGAATAGTATATCATTTATAAATCTTAAAGTCGGAATTAATATTATAGCATAAAAAAATTGTGCATTCTTAGCAAATAAAAGCTTAGTCTCAGTATTTCAGCATATCACAAAAAGTCCCATATTTGTAAACGAATCAAATGACTATGAAAAAAATTATTTCAGGAGGGATAATAGCCTTAATTATATTGGGTTGTACTCAGGATAAAAAAACATCAAATATTCCTGCTCAGGAAAATGAAGATTTAATGCCTGTAAGTTCGGTACAAATCAATAAGAACAAAAATACAGTCAGAGAAAGATTTTCTCCACCCAAAGATTATCAATGGGAGGAAGAAAAGCCTGATTCTTTTGGCTATTTCATAGAAAACTTTAAACTGAAACCTTATGGAAGCCAGATTGTAAGATATGATGGTTCTCCTATTTCCACCCAGCATCTTCATGAAGCCGTTTTTGATATTGATATCGGAAATAAGGATCTTCAACAGTGTGCGGATGCCGTGATTCGTTTGAGAGCTGAATATTTATACAAAATAAAAAAGACAGATGCTATTAAGTTTCATTTTACCAGTGGTCATCTTCTCACCTGGAATGATTATAAAAATGGAACGAGAGCTTTCGTGAATGGTAATGCTGTAAGTTTTAGAAAAACGGCAGGTTTTGATGATTCTTATCAGGGTTTCAGAAATTATCTGGATCTCATCTTTAATTACGCAGGAACGATTTCGCTTAATAAGGAAACTCAACTGGTGACAAAAAGCTCAGATTTAAAAACAGGAGACATTCTGATCACTCCGGGAAGCCCGGGACATGTAGTTTTTATTGCTGGAGTCTGCAAAAATAAGGAAGGAAAAAAATTATTTTTGTTAGGTGAAGGATTCACTCCTGCTCAATCTATACACCTATTATCCAACCCTTTTCAAAAAAATATTTCGCCATGGTACGATCTTGATGTGAATGCTCCTGAGACCAAAACCGCACGGTATATTTTTAAACCGACAAACTTCAGAAGCTTTTAATTCTATATATTCAAAACTATTGAAAAGTTACTACGATTATCTGAACTTGTTTTTGTAAATTTGTGTTCGAAATTTTTTACTAGATGAAAGAGAGTGCTGTAAAAAAGATTGCAGTTCTTACTTCAGGAGGAGACTCTCCAGGTATGAATGCAGCATTAAGAGCGGTAGTAAGGACCGCCAACTACTATAATATTGAATGCTACGGAGTAAGGGAAGGCTACAACGGCCTTATCAGCAATGATTTCCTGAAAATGGGAGCCCGTTCCGTAAAAAACATAATCAACCAAGGTGGAACGATTCTAAAGTCTGCCAGATCTACTGAGTTCAGAACCAAAGAAGGCCGTCAGAAGGCTTATGATAACTGTGTAAAGCTGGGTATCGACGGATTGGTATGTATTGGTGGAGACGGAACTTTTACGGGAGCAAAGATCTTCAGTGAAGAATTTGGAATCAGAGTAATCGGTATTCCGGGAACGATCGACAATGATATTTTTGGGACGGATAACACAATCGGTTATGATACAGCCTTAAATACTGCCATGGATGCAATTGATAAGATCCGAGATACAGCAACTTCCCACAACAGGGTTTTCTTTGTGGAAGTAATGGGCCGTGATGCTGGATTTATCGCTTTAAACAGCGGATTGGCAACAGGTGCTTTGGATATCTTAATTCCTGAGAAAAAAGACAGCACGGATGATCTTTTTGAAAAATTCAGAAAGGCTGAAAAAACAGGAAAAGCATCAAGTATTGTAGTAGTAGCAGAAGGAGAAAAACTAGCCAACGTTTATGAACTGGCAGAAAAAACAAAGCAAATATTCCCTGATTATGACATTCGTGTAGCAGTATTGGGACATATGCAAAGAGGAGGATCTCCTAGCTGTGCAGACAGAGTGCTTGCCAGCAGATTGGGATATGGTGCAGTAGTAGGATTAATGGATGGACAAACGAATGTAATGGCAGGAATGCGTTCTAATGATGTGGTGTATACCCCTATTGAAGAAGCCATTAAAAAACATAATGAAATCAATAAAGATTTAATGCTGATTTCAGAAATTTTAGCAATCTAATTATTTTTATAAATCTAATAAAAACAAACTATTATGTCAACAATTAAAGTAGGTATCAACGGTTTTGGTAGAATTGGACGTCTTGTTTTCAGAGCAATGACTGAAAGAGACAACATTGAAGTTGTAGGAATCAATGACCTAATCAATGCAGAATACATGGCTTACATGTTAAAATATGACTCTGTACACGGTATTTTCCCAGGTGAAGTTTCTGTAGAAGGAAATGATCTTGTAGTAAACGGAAAAAAAATCAGAGTAACTGCTGAAAAAGATCCAAGTAACCTAAAGTGGGATGAAATTGGTGCAGATTACGTAGTAGAATCTACTGGTCTATTCCTAGATAAAGAAAGTGCTGCAAAACACATTACTGCTGGTGCTAAGAAAGTAATCCTTTCTGCTCCTTCTAAAGATGATACTCCAATGTTCGTAATGGGTGTAAACCACAAGGAACTTACTGATGATATCAAAATCTTATCAAACGCTTCTTGTACTACAAACTGTTTAGCTCCTTTAGCTAAAGTGATCCACGATAACTTCGGAATCGTAGAAGGTTTAATGACAACTGTACACGCTACAACAGCTACTCAGAAAACTGTTGACGGTCCTTCAATGAAAGACTGGAGAGGTGGTAGAGCTGCTCTAAACAATATTATCCCTTCTTCTACAGGTGCTGCTAAAGCAGTAGGAAAAGTAATTCCTTCATTAAACGGAAAATTAACAGGTATGTCTTTCAGAGTACCAACTGTTGACGTTTCTGTAGTAGATTTAACAGTAAGAATTGAAAAAGCTGCTTCTTATGAAGAAATCTGTGCAGTAATCAAAGCTGCTTCTGAAGGTGAATTGAAAGGTATCCTAGGATATACTGAAGAGGCTGTAGTATCTCAGGACTTCGTAGGAGATAAGAGAACTTCTATCTTCGACAAAGATGCTGGTATCATGCTTTCTCCTAACTTCGTGAAACTTGTTTCTTGGTATGACAACGAAATGGGTTACTCTAACAAATTAGTTGATATGCTTGTACACGCAGCTTCTCTATAATGAGTAATGAGCGATAAGCAATGAGTAATATAAAGCCTTCCCGATGGGAAGGCTTTTTGTTTTATTAGGGCGTTAAATACATTTTATTAACATTCAACAAGTATTGTTTGGGTAAATATGCTATCTCAAAATCACTTTTCATATCCTCAAGATCTTTTTTAATTGCGGTAATATTGTTTTTAAGTATTTCATCGTTCTTATAACTATCTAAGATTTTAATATATCCATCCATTTCTTCTTTTATTTTTAAAAGCAGTGAAGCAAAATCTGTGTTGAAAGATTGTGTTACATATAGATGTTTATTAATATGCGATTTCCAATTTTTTGAATCTTTTTTCTTCAAATCTTCAATAAATGATTTGGTCTTTTGTTCTAGACTTTTAAGATATTGGACTTCACCCCCTGGATCACCACTTCTATTGGCAAGAAAATCATCTTTATTTTCACCAATTAATGTTAACTGAGATAATAAAATTTCGTTATATAATGTTTTTAACTCCATAAATCTATTATCAGATAAAAGTTCATTATTATTTATATTTCCATAGCTAAATTTCTCCAATTTTAATATAAAAGCTAACATCTTTTGCCCTTTTTGAATATCATTTGTGTTTTCATCTGATAAAGTATTAATATATGAAGCAACTCCTTCGGTCAGAGAATTTAGAAAAGGTACGCTACTTCCTATCAATCCTCCAATAGAATTTTCCTTAAATATTAGATCTAATAGGTATAGATTGGCTTCTTTTTTCTTTTTTTTCTCAATATATTTTTTGAAGTCTATCAACCAAGTATTAAATTCTGGATACCTCATTGGATTTTCCACATCTTTTAACTTACTATAAAATTTTTTAGTTGAATTAACTAGCTTTAGCTTATCAATATCCTGATTAATTTTATGCAAAGAGAACAAAGATGCAAAAAAATTGCTTTGATATATTTCAATTTCTCTTTCTTGCATTTTCATCTGAGATTGCTCAATCAAGTCTAATTTTTCCTTTATACCAGATATTTTTTGATTAATATTAACAGTAGCATTTTCTAATAATTTATTTAAGGTTTTTATTTTTTCATTAATTGAATCTATTTCCTTTCCTTTTTTAATAATATTAGCTTCCGCTTCTTTTAATATTTCATCTTTCTGAATTTGAGCAAATGATACTCCCGTCCAGAGTAGAAACAGTAATAAAATTTTTGTTTTCATGATTATTTGTTTTTCAGGTTAAAGTTTTTGATTAGAGTATAGAAGAATAGAAAGCTTCAACCGGAAAACAAAAAAGTTTAGAAATTGAGCTTCCATGGTTATTAGTTTCATATAAAGCTACGATACTTCGAGGCTATAAGAAATACCACAAAAGGGTGATTTTTTAACATAATTTTATTATTTTTAATAAAACCTTAACCAATGAAGAAAAAACATTTGACTCACGCAAAAAAACCGCATCCCCTCATTAAAGTCTGGAATGATTACCCTGAAATTCTCCAGAATAATAACAGAATATTACCCATTCCCTCTATTAAACACCTTATTGGAGAAATCTTTGCTCCGGGTAAATTCTATTATTATGTCATTAATTTTGCAGACAGTACCATTTGTAATCATCATGAAGATATTTTGAAAATACATGGGCTTAATAAATATCCTGCCCACCTGAAAGAAATCATAGACCTCATCCATCCTGATGACTTAGAATTTGTCATGGAAGCTGAAAGAATGTCCATAGAAAAAATGAAAGAGATTGACGGTTTTGACTACCAGCAGGAGCTTAAAACCAGTTATTGTTTCAGAATGAGAACTTCAAAAGGCAACTATGAACTTTTTCACCATCAGGCTTTACATACCTACAAAGATGAAAGTGGCAGACTTCTGCAGGCTGTAAATATCCATACGAATATTGAACATATTACCCATCATAATTCTTACATGGTCTTAGTCACAGGAATTAACGGACGTGAAGATTTCTATCAGATGCAATGGCAAAAATATCATCTGATTCCTGAACCTGTGACTGTTATCTTTACCAAAAGAGAAGTTGAGATCATCACCTACATTGCAAAGGGATATTCTGCTCTAAAAATTTCCAATACGCTCAATATTTCAGAAGAAACGGTTCGTACCCATCGAAAAAACATTCTCAAAAAATCTGATTGTAAAAATAGCTCTGAACTCGTCAAAAAAGCTATTGAATGGGGATATCTATAATACCTAAATTGAAATCCTGACAAATCTCACTACAAAACTTCTGCATAAAACTTGTACTTTTATATATCTAAGGAATGAACGATGATACAACCCCGATTTAAAGCTGCTCCGCATTTCAGAAACTTTTGGGAAAACGGGAACGGAAAACAATTAATTGAGTTTTCCGGTGCTGAAGTAAGCTTTAAAGATTTTGAAAAATATGCTCCTTTCTTTCATCATGTGGATGAAACCGGAGATGAAGTGGTAAAAGAAGTTTATTTTACTAAGAAATTCCATGAAGCATCAAGAGAAATTGAAGGGTATATCAGAAACGGCGTGTCTGAACATGAGAATGTTCCAGAAAGTGTAAAAAAGCTATTCACCCAAACACAAAAAATTCCGGAGTGGCTGGATTACAACTTATTAAAAAGCGGTGCTGAACTCTGCATGCGAAGTAACCTCGATTCTTTGATTTCTTTGAGAGATTATTGCCTGATCGGAGGCTATGATTATGCTTACCTCAACAAACCCCTCATTGCTACAGAAGCTTTAAAAAAAGGAGCTGTAAAGCGCCTTTCAGAAACCTTAGATTTTTGGGTAAATGCTACCCGATATGATGCATTGGAGATTCATGCTAAAGGATATGAATTTGCCATAAAAACTCGTCTGATCCATTCATATGCAAGACTTTCCATTAAAAAACATTATCAAGAATGGGATACTGAAAACTGGGGTGAACCTATCAATTCCTGGGATATGATGGCCACCTATATTGGTTTCAGTCTGGTTTTTCTTCATAGTCTTCAAAAACTAGGAAATACTTTTTCCATTGAAGAAGAACAGGGCATTTTTCACTTGTGGAAATATGTAGGATACCTTCTTGGAATCCCCGAACAGCTTCTTCCCAATGACAAAAAGCAGGCTACGGAGTATTTTTATTTATGGACTTCCATTCAGCCACCATCAGATAAAGATTCTGTTCTACTAGCTCATTCATTATTGGATGAATCATTAGAAAACCCTATTTTAAAATTTGAATTTCAAAGGAAAAATCTAAGATATCTTCACATCTGCTGTACCTGGTTTCTGCTGGATGATGAAGTTTGCAAAAGACTACAGATTCCTGAAGTTTCTAATAAAATGTTATTTCCAAAATCAAAAATACTTTTCAATAGAATTTATGATCGTCTCGTAAGCCGGGATTCAAGGATAAAGAGAGGAAATAAAGACCAGATGAAAGTATTGAAAGACTATCTGAATATCACTAAAAATTCAAATTTTCATTAAAACTCCATTTTTCAAGAAAATAAGAAGCTCGTCATTATTGATATGCTCAATATAGTTGGAAAAAAATGTAAGTTTATCTCTATTCATTTCTCTTAATGCTATCTAAAGAACGATTTTTTCTAGTGAAATTCCAGATCAGATACAATAAAAATAAAATAAACCAGACACCAATAACAGCACTGAAAAAGATCTCACTGATGGAAGGATGAAGATAATTCGGTTTGTAGAACAAACGGTCAAGGGTTGCAAATTTATCCCTTAAGTCCTTTCTTTCATAAGTATTTCGTATTGCATTCAGAGGCTCCTGGCGATGATCCCGGTAATAAAAGACATCTTTAGTCAGATCTTTCGGAACGATCTGCGTTTCTATATCATACTTTTTAAAAAGGACATCCAGTTTGTGAAACGAGGTTAGCAGTGAATCCTGGCTGTATTGGTAAAGTAGATTATATCTTTTAACTGCGTTTTGATACTGCTGCTGCTGTTCTGGGATTTTATGCAATGGAAAAAACAGAAACTTGTTTTCAAGAAAAATACACATTTTTTCATCATAATCAGGATTTACCTCTATTCCCTTAAATATAATTTCAGTACTGTCCCCTATTTCTTTTTTGGAAATAATCCTTTTTTCCAGTTCCTTATCATCAAAACCAAGAATATCGAGTATCCCTTCAGCTTTGCTGCTTAATTTTTTATGATAAGTACTCAGCATTTTTAGAGTATCAATACTATAATAAGTAGATTCTGTTGAGAAATACTCCTTATTATCTGGATCATAATACACCGTATCTCTCTGTTCAATCACAGGGTAAGGTTTGGGATATAAAATATTTTCGGGATTAAACAGCGACTCCGAGCTATAGGAAGTATAGTTGTATAAAAAAGGTTGTAAGACATTCAGCAGTGTTTTATCTTTATTAAGATCCTTTTCAGGCAAATCCGTTCTTAGCTTTGCATTGAATCCAAAACTATAGCTGATGAAAAAGGTCAAAGAAAAAAAGGACACTAATAGAAGTATAACACCCATTCCCAATTTCTGGGAAAGACCTGTACTTTTTTTAGCATGATTTCTAAGGAGAAAAATAACAAAGAAAAACAAAAAAAGATCGGTTACGAAAACGTGAGAAATGGAGACATCATCATAAAATTTGAATCTGTAAAACTCTGTATAAATATTAATATCCCTAAGGCCTTTAAACTTCACATATCCGTAAATAAAATAGGCCAAATGTATGAAGGCTAATACAGCAAAAGATTTAATCAGGAATAGTTTTAATTTTCTGTCCATAGAATGCTCTTTAAAAGAATGTAAGATAAGCTTTTTTTATATGGGATGAATTGTAAAGACGAAGCTCCTAGAAATCATCTGGTCAAAATAACTTCCATCGTTCCGTTTACAGCTTCCAACAGTAACTTTCTTATGTTGAATTTATTTTTTCAGCACCCTTTAATCTTACCTTTCACATCTATCTCGTTATGAAGAACATCAGCCCTTAAATTTTATCATTTTTTAACTTTAAAAACCAGTTTCAAAGAGAAATAATATTAGTTTTTGATTGAGAAATTATGTATTTTTGAGAAATTATTTTAATAGAGATGAGTAACATTGATGATAAGAAAAAAGCACTCGCATTGGTGCTTGACAAGCTAGATAAAACATACGGAAAGGGAACAGTAATGACTTTAGGTGATGAATCTATAGACAATACAGTAGAGGTTATTCCTTCCGGATCTTTAGGATTAGATATCGCATTAGGTATAGGAGGATATCCAAAAGGAAGAATCATTGAAATATATGGTCCTGAATCTTCAGGTAAAACAACATTAACCCTTCACGCTATTGCTGAAGCTCAAAAAGCAGGTGGTATTGCGGCATTTATTGATGCTGAGCACGCTTTCGATAGAACTTATGCTGCGAAATTAGGAATCGATTTGGAAAACCTGATCATTTCTCAGCCGGACAACGGAGAACAGGCATTAGAAATTGCTGATAATCTGATCCGTTCAGGAGCTATTGACATTGTTGTTATTGACTCTGTTGCAGCACTTACTCCAAAAGCGGAGATTGAAGGTGAAATGGGAGATTCTAAAATGGGTCTTCACGCAAGATTAATGTCTCAGGCATTAAGAAAATTAACCGCTACAATTTCAAGAACAAAGTGTACTGTAATCTTCATCAACCAGTTAAGAGAAAAAATCGGTGTAATGTTCGGAAACCCTGAAACAACTACCGGTGGTAATGCTCTTAAATTTTACGCTTCTGTAAGAATTGATATCAGAAAAGCAAGTGCTCCGATCAAACAAGGTGACGAAGCGATCGGAAGCCGTGTGAAAGTGAAGATTGTGAAAAATAAAGTAGCTCCACCTTTCAAACAAGCAGAATTCGACATTATGTATGGTGAAGGAGTTTCTAAAGTGGGAGAAATTCTTGATACAGCAGTTGATATGGGAATTGTGAAAAAAAGCGGTTCTTGGTTCAGCTACGAAGAGTCTAAATTAGGCCAGGGACGTGATGCAGTAAAAGATGTTTTAAAAGACAATCCTGAACTTGCCGAGGAATTGGAAAACAAGATCAAAGAAGAGTTGAAAAACAAATAATAAATAAAAAACGGTCTGAATATAATCAGACCGTTTTTTTATTGTATCCCAATATTTACTATCCTACAATTTTTCCCTGCACCTGCATTGCACCTGCAACCTGCATTCCTACTGTAAGGTTTTCAAATCTGATATTTTCTTTGTTCACAAAAGCATCCACTGTGAAGAAATCTTCGACTTCTGCATTGGTGATCAGTCTTAATTTCAGGATAAATCCTGTCACACTGCCATCCTCCAATACTTCAGTCTCCTTAATTTCAAGTACCTTACCAATAAAGTCGATGCATCCATAATCAGGAAGATCCTGGCTTGGCTTATAAGCTGTAAATTCCTCATCTGTTTTGGTTCCATCCGGTAAATCAAAGCTCTGATGAAGATCTAGTACGAAAATGATTCCGCTAACATTAATATTCAGTTTATTCTGCGTCAGATATTGGTTTTTGTTTTCTACATAATCTGTAGGAAAGAACCAAAGTCCAAAAGTATCTCTGGCCACCCCGCCTACAATAGCTTCATTGTTATCCACATTTTCCCATTCACGAATTTCTTTGGTCTCAAAATCAAGAGAGAAATCAGTTTTTACTTCAGGATAAATGGTATTAAAATCATCAGAAATAATAGTTCTGAATGTTACATCCTTAAATTCAGTATGCTTAGCCTTTTCCTCTGCGGGTATTTCATCTACTCTGCATAAAGCCATCGTTTCCATCAGATATTGTGAAAATTTTTCCTGAGTCTGGAAATTTTGAAAGCCAAAAATTCCGCCCCACATATTGGCAAGAGAATGAACATTTGATTTCTTCATAATGATTCCAGCCTCATTGACAGCTTCAGGGCTTTTAATCTCCTCTCTGTTTGGAAAATAATCCTTCCCATCTACCAGCTGATTATTCATGATCTCATTATTTTCTTCATGAGAGAACTCAGCAAAACCTTTGAAAGTAACATTCTCATTCTCGAAAGTGTAAGGCAATGCAATATTCCCTTCTTCACCATCACTAAAATGATAAGAAAGAGTAATAGCTTTTAGATCTTCCGGATTAACGGCTAATGCATGATTCCCATCATTATTGAACTGAGAATGATAAAGAATAGCATATGACTTGATTTTTCCTTCTTTCAACTCACTTTCAAACTTTTCTTTCATATTACTCAAGACTACCTGCGGTGAAAGCCCATAAGTAGGATCTGTAATCATATAAGCGAATCCTTCTACTTCCCCACTCTCTTTTTCAAATGCTGAGATAGGAGCAAAGTCTCCTCTTAATTGAAGCGCAATAGAATACACGATATAATCACCATAAATCTTGATCTTTTCATATAATTCATTTACCTTTTTCTCTTCCACAGGTTGTGGCTGTACAGGCATTTCTAATACTGTTTCCGGTATTGTTTCTACCTCTCCTCCTTCCACGATCTGTTCTACTACTTTCTCCTCTGGCATTTCTTGCTGCTGAACCGGAGCACTGACATTTTCCTGTCTGTTGTCTTTCTTCTTAAAAAAATCAAAGATTCCCATATTGTTGTTAAAATTGGCGGTAAATATAATAAAAGCTCGCAATAGGCCCATCATAAAAAAAATGCCATTGTGTCAGTTTAGTATTTGCAAATTTTTCTGGGATACATTTAAAATAAAAACTCGGCGGAGCCTGTGGCTCCGCCGAGTTTTTATTAGTTAGGCTTATCATCCGTTAGCTCAAATCCCCAATCTTTTCCTTTTTGGGTGGCTGGAATCCCTTTGGTCATCCAGACCGGAGCTTTTGCCCCTTTGAGATAATGATCAAAAAACTGCTGTTCGCGAATTTGAATATCTTTTCTGTTCTGGCGCTTGATAAGGTTGTGATCATCACCATTATAATTCAGAAGCCATGCAGGTTTTCCGAGACGGCGTAATGCAGTAAACATTTCAATTCCCTGATACCATGGCACTGCACCATCCTGATCGTTACTCATAATGGCCACCGGAGTTTTTACTTTATCAATGGCAAAAAGCGGTGAATTCTTAATATAAAGATCCGGCGCTTCCCATAGATTCTTTCCTAATCTACTCTGCGATTTTTCATACTGGAATTGTCTGTTCATCCCAGTACCCCATCGGATTCCACCATAAGCAGAAGTCATATTCACAACAGGAGCACCCGTCCAGGCTGCTGCATACATATCCGTATGGGTAATAAGATAAGCTACCTGGTAACCGCCCCAGCTTTGTCCCTGGATTCCGATTTTAGTCCCATCAACCCAAGAGTTTTGCTTTAGTTTTTCAACTCCTGAATTAATATATTCCATCGCAGATTCTCCAGGGAAACCGTCTTTATAAGAAATATCAGGAGTGAAAACCAAATATCCGTTGCTTACAAAATAAGAAATATTCAATCTTGAAGGTGTTGGTGAAGGAGCCACATAACGGTTCAGATTATCCGAAAGCTTTTCATAGAAATAGACAATCATAGGATACTTTTTGTTCGGATCGAAATTTTCCGGCTTGAATAAAACTCCTGTAGAGGTATTTCCTTTTGGTGTTGTCCAGTTGACCAATTCATCTGTCCCCCAATTATAAAGTTCTTGCTGTGGATTGGTATTGCTTAATTTTTCTTGTTTTGAGAAATCTGAGGTCGTAAAAATATTAGGTGAATTTGTATACGATTCCTTTACTATAATATATTCTTCTGCATTTTTTGCTTTCTGAAGGCTTCTATATCCCCAAACATCTTCCATTTGAATTTTTACAGGATCCGCATTCGACTGAATAGAGGTTTTAAAAATTCCGTTTGCTTTGGAAGTATTATCGAATGCTGATAAATAAATGGCTGACTTTCGGTTTAAGCTTTTAATATCTTTATCTAAATCATAAGTATCAAAGGTTATTTTATTTTTTCGTCCATACCCATTCGTGATATTTCTTGGTTTTTTCGAACCATTCAGGAAAAACTCCCATAGATCATAACGATCTCTGATAATCACAGATTCATCCTTATCCGTCCAGGATGCAATCCCATAAGAGTATGGAAAATCCGGCATATCAAACTCTTCATCTACAAAAGAAACAGGCAATGTACTACTAAGAGGAAGTGTTTGTTTCGTTTTAACATTATAGCTCAGCCAGCGTCCCTTTTCTCTGTCAAAAATCACAACAAAGTTTCCCAATGGAGACACGGCAACTGAACCATCCAGATTTTTAATAACCTCTGTTCTCTCTCCAGTTTTATTATCAATCAGGAAATAAGTCTTCTTTGTTGCACCTTCCCATTGTGAAGAAATACGGTTATTCAAACTGGTAACTCCCAATGCAAAATCAGCATTTCCTTCATTTACAACTCGTAAAGTATCTAAATCTTCACCATCAATAGTTCTAAAGAAATCAGGTTTCTCCGTTTGCATGACTGCAGCATAAGATTTTTTCAGATCATTTTTCAATTCTTTTAGCTGTACGGTTTGTAAATAATCATCTCTGTAATTCCAGATATCCACTACAGCATGATCGTTGACAATCATCGCAGTATCTTTTGCAATAGGTCTTGGAGCTACCCCAAAATACAGTTGCTTTCCGTTTTTACTGAACAGTGGCAAACGGTTTTCTGAAACTACCCAATTCTTTTTCATTTGGGTATTTTCATTGGTTATGATTTCATTTTTATTTCCTTTAAAATTAAAGTAATACAAATTGTACAGTTTTACCAGATCATTTTGAGCAGAAGAGGTTCCCACATAAGCTAACTGGTTTCCACTTTCGTCAAAAGATAACTGTGAAAAATCACCTTCCATTTCTGAAATTTTAGTAACAGTTCCTTTCTGTAAGTCTACTACCTGTACAGTTTCAAGAGCATATTTCTTTGGTTTAGATTTGTCAGTATCTTTTTTATCCGAAGATTTTTCATCATCAGAATCTTTTCCTTCTTTCTTATCCTTTTTTTCGTCCGGCTTCTTGGTTACAAAAGCAAGCTGCTTTCCATTTTTACTGAACTCATAACGAATTACATTATCATATGTCGTACTTTTTCCATCTAGAAGATTGCGTACAACCAACTGTAGAGGTTTTACGTTTTTATCTTCTTCTTTATTTTCATCATTGTCATCCTTATCTGCAGATTTATCTTTTATATCTTCCAAAAGGTAAGCAACGTAAGAACCTTCTCTTTCAGGAATTTTAAATGTTTTTACATTAGGAATTTTTTCCGTTTGCCCATTCAAAACATCAACAATGGCAAGACTGTCTTTTGTTAATTTATTTTTTTTAAGCTTTTTATCCTTTACCGCTTTTATATCTTTATACTGCGGGCGGATTTGAAAAACAGCAAATCGGGAATCATTCGTAAAATCTACTTTGGTTCCTCTTGCAAATGTCTTTGAAGTTTTATTTTTAACGGAATATAAAAAAAGGTTAGAATTTCCTTCCTGAGGATCTACAGAATAGGCGATCCATTTTCCATCATTTGAGATTTTTCTCATGCCTAGATTTTGCCAGCTGTCATAAACAGAATGATCTAAAGGCTTCTTCTGTCCATACAGGCAACAGGCCATCATGAGCAGAAGAAAAACTGTACATTTCATCTTCATTTTTAAAAAATTTTTAAGGACTAAAAATAGGATATTTCTTTGACAAATCCTCATAACTTCCCGTTTATAACTATCGAAAAAATGTCATTCTGTCACTTTCTGCCCAATGGTATTTTTTTTGAGAAAGATTTGAAAATTAAAAAATCTAAAATATTATGACGAAAGGAAATATTAATGTATCGGTGGAAAATATTTTCCCACTTATTAAAAAGTTTCTTTATAGTGACCACGAAATATTCTTAAGAGAGCTGATTTCTAATGCTACAGATGCTACTTTGAAGCTTAAGCACCTGACAAGTATTGGTGAAGCAAAAGTAGAATATGGAAATCCTAAGCTTGAGGTTAAAATTGATAAAGAACAAAAAACTTTACGTATCATAGACCAAGGTATTGGGATGACCGGTGAAGAGGTTGAAAAATACATCAACCAGGTTGCTTTTTCAGGAGCTGAAGAGTTTTTAGAGAAATATAAAGATACGGCAAAGGATTCAGGAATTATTGGCCACTTTGGTCTTGGATTTTACTCTGCCTTTATGGTAGCTGAAAAAGTAGAAATTCTTACAAAATCTTACAAAGATGAACCAGCTGTAAGATGGATCTGTGACGGAAGCCCTGAGTTTACTCTTGAAGAAACAACTGACAAGACAGATAGAGGAACTGAAATCATTCTTCACATTGCAGAAGATTCTGTAGAGTTTTTAGAAGAAGGAAAAATCCGTGAACTGTTATTAAAGTATAACAAATTTATGCCTGTTCCTATTAAATTCGGAACAAAAACACACACCCTTCCTTTACCGGAAGATGCTCCTGAAGATGCAGTTGCTGAAACTGAGGAAGTGGATAATATCATCAACAACCCTACTCCAGCATGGACGATCGCTCCAAGTGATCTTACCAATGAGGATTATATGAAATTCTACCACGAACTGTATCCAATGCAGTTTGAAGAACCTTTATTTCACATTCACCTGAACGTAGATTATCCTTTCAATCTTACAGGGGTTTTATTCTTCCCTAAATTAAGCAACAACTTAAATATTGATAAGGATAAAATTCAGCTATACCAAAACCAAGTATTTGTAACAGATGAGGTAAAAGGTATCGTTCCGGATTTCCTAATGCTTTTAAGAGGAGTAATTGATTCTCCGGATATTCCGTTGAATGTATCCCGTTCTTATCTTCAGGCTGATGGCGCTGTAAAGAAAATCTCTTCTTATATCACGAAAAAAGTAGCAGATAAAATGGCTTCTTTAATCAATGAAAACCGTGAAGATTACGAACAAAAATGGAATGATATTAAAGTAGTCATAGAATACGGGGTTGTTACAGAAGAGAAATTTGCTGAAAAAGCTGATAAATTCACTTTATACCCAACAACTGATGGAAAATTCTTCCTTTGGAATGAGTTGGTTGATAAAATCACTCCTACACAAACGGATAAAGACAACAAGCTTGTAGTTCTTTATGCAACCAATGCCGATGAGCAGCATAGCTATATTCAATCTGCAAAAGATAAAGGGTATGAAGTTCTGTTATTAGATTCTCCAATCATTTCACACGTTATCCAGAAGCTTGAAACTACAAAGGAAAATATTTCTTTTGCAAGAGTAGATGCAGATCACATCAACAACCTTATCAAGAAAGATGAGCCCGTTATTTCAAAACTAAATGAAACTGAAAAAGAGTCTTTAAAAAAGAACGTAGAAGAAGCCATTCAGGATTCTAAATTCACCGTTCAACTTGAAGATCTTGACAGCAGTGATGCTCCATTTACCATTACTCAGCCTGAGTTTATGAGGAGAATGAAAGAAATGCAGGCAACCGGCGGCGGTGGTATGTTTGGAATGGGTGGCTTCCCGGAAATGTACAACCTCGTTGTAAACTCAAACAGTGAACTTTCTAATCAGATTTTAAAAACTGAGAATGCCGAAGAAAAGGAAAACTTAATCAAATATGCTTTGGATTTGGCCAAATTATCTCAAAATCTGCTGAAAGGAAAGGACCTTACAGATTTTATACAAAGAAGCTATAAGCAACTTGAAAAATAAATTATAGAAGACTGTTTCGAATGAAGCAGTCTTTTTTTGTATTAAATGTTGGAAAACGCTAAGGCGCAATTTTTTTATTAATGCATAATGTTCTAAGGCGCAAGGATTTTATCTACGATAAAATTGTACACTATAGAATAATAGCCACGAATAATTTTAATTACACTTATACCCTATGCACGTATGTAGTGAAAAATTTTAAACACCATAGACACATAGATTATAATACTTCATACATGAGCTTCAATAAAAAATTCGTGTATTCGTGGCTAAAACATATACGTTATTCTTGCTAAAGATATTGTTCATCACAAAGCTTTTGTTTCTTTTGCGGTCCCTCTTCTCTCAATAGTGAAAATTCATCAGCATTTTTTCCTGTTTTTTATTGTATACATTGTGCTTTTTTGCCATTTTTGTATAAAATGTCGGTCATGCAAAAAGAAAAATTACGTCTCATCAGAAAGCAAAAAGGCTATACTCAGCAGCAAGTAGCTGATTACATCGCTACGGATGTATCAAACTATAGCAGAAAAGAAAGCGGTGATGTAAGAATCATTCAGGATGAATGGGACAAACTTGCGCGTTTCTTAGAAGTACCAGTTGAAGATATTTATGAAGAAGAAACAGCTGCTGTAGTTGTTAATAATGATCATCCTGTATTTAATGACCAATCTGCAGGTGCAATTAATACTCAACATCAATATAATAATATACCAGGGTCAATTGTTGAAAATCTACAGGGATATATTGCCTTATTAAAAGAAGAAAATGCAAGGCTTAAAGAAGAATTAAAAAGCCCTCAACCACCTTCAACAAGAGCAAAGAAATAATAATACAGTTTTAGGCTGCAAAATATTTGTATCACTCGTACCAATGGTATGGGTGATATTTTTTATTTAGAAATCTGTGAGATCTGCGTAATCTGTGGGAATTATTTTAACGTAAAGTTTTCAAAAACACTTACTTTTTTGCTACGAATGCGCGAATTTATATTTATTGAAAAAATTTCACGAATAGCTATAATTCATTCATAGGATCCCAGAACAGTTTTCTAAACCCTTTTATTCTTAAGTTTTCCATAGTAACCCCTTCAGCTTCCAATTTCTTCTGGAACTCCGGAACAGATAATGTTCCTGAACTGGAAATGACACGATGTGCAGGAACATCTTCAGGACAGCCACCCATCGCTTTTCCGACATGGCGGGAGTGATTAGGATACCCTACAGCTTTCGCTATAGCACCATATGTAGAAACTCTTCCCTTGGGGATAAGCCTCGCTACTTCATATACCTGTTGTTTGAAAATTTCATCCATATCTTCAGATCTTGAGAGGAATATTTAATTTTTGCATCATTTTTGAACTCCTATAGCATCAATGATGTTTCATTAAAAGATAAAGATATGAAAAATCATTTTTCAGTTTACTGAATGTAATCAATAAAAAGGTTCTTCCGAAGCTGAGTAAGAAGGATCCAAACAGGCTTACGAAAATAGAAAAGGGAATTTTAGCTTACCGTTATTTTGTCTTGGTTAATTCTTTGGATTGACTTTTATTTTCCAGCGAATAACAAAGATTTTCACAGACTCCAATGATGCTTAAATATTGGCTCACAGATTTTGATGATTACGCAGATTTGTTGGAAATCACAAAGGCGTCAAGCTTTTTAATTAGTATTATTCATATTTTAAGGCTCAAGAAGATCACAGATCTTCAGCAAGTTTTACACCTATTTTTCTGCCACTAATTCACGAATAATATTTTTTACGCACAAATAAACATATCTAATTTATTCGTGAATTAGTGGCAGTCTTCAGCGGTATATAATTTTATCGCAGATAAAATCTTTGCGCCTTAAGACATCATATATGTAAAATAATTTGCGCCTTTGCGATTTCCAACATACTATACTCTCTATAAAGAATCTGCGAGAGCTAAAAAAAGAGCATCAGAGGTTTGAATAAAAAAAGCGCTCAAAAAAATTGAAGCGCTACTATTTATTGTAATCTCGTAAAGAGTTTATTTCTTAAGCATTCTCTAAAATATAAGAGAACATTAGTGGTGCACAGATTGTTGCATCACTTTCAACGATAAATTTCGGTGTAGTGATATCCAATTTACCCCAGGTGATTTTCTCATTTGGAACAGCTCCTGAATAAGAACCGTAAGAAGTAGTAGAATCAGAAATCTGGCAGAAGTAAGACCAGAACGGAATGTCATGCATCTCCATATCCTGATAAAGCATTGGTACTACACAGATAGGGAAATCTCCTGCGATACCTCCACCAATCTGGAAGAATCCAACTCCTTTTCCTGCTGAGTTTTTAGTATACCAATCTGCAAGATAAGTCATGTATTCGATCCCTGATTTCATTGTAGTAGCCTTAAGCTCACCTTTGATACAGTAAGAAGCGAAGATGTTACCCATTGTAGAATCTTCCCATCCTGGAACTACGATTGGTAAGTTTGCTTCTGCAGCAGCAATCATCCAAGAGTTTTCTCTAGGGATTTCATAATACTGCTCCAATACTCCTGAAAGGATCATTTTATACATGAATTCATGAGGGAAATATCTTTCTCCTTTAGCTTCAGCATCTTTCCAGATTTCCACGATGTGCTTTTGTAATCTTCTGAAAGCTTCTTCTTCAGGGATACAAGTATCTGTAACTCTGTTCAGACCTCTTTCTAAAAGATCCCACTCATCCTGAGCAGTTAAATCTCTGTAATGAGGAACTCTTTCATAGTGAGAGTGTGCTACAAGATTCATTAAATCTTCTTCAAGGTTAGCTCCTGTACAAGAGATAAAGTCTACTTTACCCTGACGGATCATTTCAGCAAGGATTTTCCCTAATTCAGCAGTAGACATTGCTCCTGCTAAAGTAATCATCATTTTTCCGCCATCTTTAAGATGTGCAACATATCCTTTAGAAGCATCCACCAATGCAGCTGCGTTGAAGTGCAGGTAATACTTTTCTATGAATTCAGTTATCGGTTTGCTCATTTTTTTAATTTTTGCAAAGATAAAACTTAAAAACGGAATGCAGCCCAAGCGCTCGAAGAAAGTCTCATCACAAGATGCTTTTTTATCATTTGTTAAATAATCAGGCTAAAACTTGTACTAGGGTATATTTTATTGGATAAACGCGAAGGCGCAAAGGCCTTATCAGGAGTATGTATATTTTAAGGCGCAAGAAGATCAAAGATCTTCAGCAAAAATAATGCTTATTTTTAGCCACGAATGCACGAATTTCTTTTATAAATGCTTTTTATATTAAATCCAACAACTCCTTATCTTCTCTAAAATCTATGTGCATATGTGGTTTAAAATCTTTCACCATATAGGCACATAATATTACACTCATCTATGCGCCTCAATAAAAAATTCGTGCATTCGTAACTATAATTCAACAGCGTATAATTTTATCGTAGATAAAATCCTCCTATGTTTGTATAAGTTATAATTTGCTTTATCTCAAATATTATCTTAGCCATAAAGTGAATAAGAATGAGAGTTGAATAAAAATCCAATAGTTCAAAGAAACATATTCGGCGCAAGAAACGACCTCATTCTTTTTTTATCTTTTAGAGTCAGAGCAGAATGTAAGGAATTAAAAACCCCATTTAATATCCAGAATATCCAATCAGGAGAAAAGACGAAGGAAGATATCTCACTTAAAAAGCAATAAAAGATGAAAGTATTAAAACAAGTAGCCGGTATAGATGTGTCTCAAAAAGAATTAGTAGTTACTTTAGGTTGTCTATATGAAGATCAAACTATAAAATTTCTAGCTTATAAGGTATTTAAAAACACAGATGTTGGAATCCCATTATTGATTAATTGGATTGAAAAACAAAGTGTTGAAGATCAGGAAATTCACTATGTTATGGAAGCCACAGGGGTTTATCATCAGAAGTTCGCTTATTATCTTGCTGAGAATAATAAAAAGGTCTATATCGTTTTGCCCAATAAAATAAGTAGCTACCTAAGAACTCTTGATATAAAAACGATAACTGATAAAAGTTGTTCTCAGGCTATTACTCAGTTCGGTCTTGAAAGAAAATTAAATCACTGGAAAAAACCTGATCAGACTTATAATGAGCTGCAACAGCTTACCAGAGAGCGTGATCAAATTGTTCAGGAGCGGAATGTGATAAAAAATCAGCTTCATGCAGAAACTATTCAAGCTTCTCCTCATTTAAAAAGTATAGAAAGAATGCAAGCTCGTATGAATTTGCTCAATGCTCAAGAAAAAGCAATAAAGAAAGATATCGATAGTATTATCAATACTAATCCTGTGATAAAACAATTGATAGAACGACTTACAACAATACCGGGAGTTGGTGTTTTAACTGCGGTTACTGTTTTGGGAGAGACCAATGGCTTTGAACTGATTAGAAACAAGTCTCAATTATCAAGTTATGCAGGGTTAGATGTTAGAGAAAAACAATCTGGAACGTCGGTAAAAGGTAAATCACGGATATCAAAAAAAGGAAATAGAATGTTAAGGAAATGTTTGTTTTTGCCGGCTTTAACAATTGTGAAGTGGGATGATAACTTCAAAGAAGTTTATATAAGACTCACTTCAAAACATGGAATAAAAATGAAGGCTTTAGTAGCAATCCAAAGAAAAATATTAGAATTGATCTATATTCTTTTTAAAAATGAAACCGTTTATGACGGTAAATATAAATCAAAAAATAGCGTGAAAACTGAGATAGTATAGCACGCTACAGAGTCTAGCTCTAGGCCGACTTAAAAAACAAATTTACAAAAAAATATAAATATTAT
>NZ_JBYPZJ010000019.1:0-21997 GCF_057815135.1 Chryseobacterium sp. II3a
ACCAGCGCCGATGGTACTGCTAACGCGGGAGAGTAGGCCGCCGCCAGTTTTTATTTTATTTTTTAAAAGTCTCATACAGCAATGTGTGAGACTTTTTTTTTGCTTTATACCCAAAGCGCAATACTCAGGCAATATAACCACTACTACTACTACTACTACTACTACTACTACTACTACCACTAACTCAATACATGAGTAATTAATAATAAGTAATGAGTAATGGATGAAGCTGCTCTCAAAGAAAGGATTATTACAACTTTGTCTTTAAGTTTTGGCTAAAGCCTGATGAAAATTATTTTTTATTTGAACGGGCTAAAGCCCGTCCCTATTGAATGCTTAATGTTTATAATAAGAATGTAGGTTTATTTTATATTTTTCATATCAGTTTTTTAATTTTCCTTTTTCTTTTATCACGGATAATTCCTGGTATCATTACTTCTGATAGTCCCACCACTTTTGTCATCCTGGAAGGATCTAAATGCAGGATGGAAAAAATGAATATGGAAATAATTGTGGATAACACTGTCTAAGTTTCTGAGGAATGGCAATGAATCGTATTTGGTTACAAATTAAAGTATTATACAAATATCTATCATTTATTATTCATCACTCATTACCCATTGCAGGTTACTCATCATAAAGTGGTTTGAATTCATTTTGTAGGCAAATAATCATCTTTTATCACTTATCATTAACATTCATCATTCATAGAAACCTCCCTAGCCCCGATAGTAACGGTTACCCCGCAGCATAGGTCAGAGCGTAGTAGGGTGAGCGTTGGAGAGGGGAAGGCGCGAGGAGTATGAGTGGATAGCGGGAGAATGCTCCTGAAAATTAGCTTTGAACCTATTAAATTAAATCGAGATTATTTCTATTTATAAAAATTAAAATAGAGTAAATCTCTTAAAGACCTTCTATTTATGTTGTAACTTTATTCTATGAAAGAGCATATTGTGAGAGGGTTCAGATTTGAAACTTACAAAGCACCGGAACTATCTATATTTGATCGGTTACTGGAAATTTTTACAGATTTGTTGACTCATACCTCAGGAGATTTTGATGAAGCTATTGACTGGCTTCGAATGCTTGATGAAGAATATCAGCTTACTACTCCGGAATATACTATTGATGACTTTATTGAGGATCTTAAAAAGAAAGGGTATATCCGTGAAGAAATTGATCCTAATGGTGGAAATGGAATTCGACTGAGTGCAAAAATGGAGCAGAATATTCGTAAACAAGCGCTTAATCAAATATTCGGAAATCTTGGGAAAAGTGGTAATGGAAATCATAAAACCAATAAGAGCGGAACGGGAGAGGATACAACAGGAGAATTCCGTAATTATAATTTTGGAGATCCGGTAGAGAAAATTTCTATTACGGAAAGTCTTAAGAATGCCCAAATCAATAACGGAATCGGAGATTTTCATCTTACTGAAGATGATCTTATTGTAGAAGACAGTATTCATCAATCACAGATGAGTACCGTTTTGATGATTGATATTAGCCACAGTATGATATTGTATGGTGAAGACCGTATTACTCCGGCGAAAAAAGTAGCAATGGCGCTTGCAGAACTGATTACTACTCGTTATCCAAAAGATACGCTGGATATCATTGTTTTTGGAGATGATGCTTGGCCCGTTAAAATTCAGGAACTGCCTTATCTGCAGGTTGGTCCCTATCATACCAATACGGTTGCGGGGCTTCAATTGGCAATGGATATTTTACGAAGAAAGAGGAATACCAACAAGCAGATTTTCATGATTACTGACGGAAAACCAAGTTGTGTTCGTCAGGCTGATGGCACCTATTACATGAATTCTTATGGTTTAGATGAATATGTTGTTCAGAAATGTTATAATATGGCATCTCAGGCGAGAAGGCTGCATATTCCAATTACTACGTTTATGATTGCACAGGATCCGTATCTGCAGCGTTTTGTGAGCGAATTTACAGAAGCTAATCAAGGGAAGGCCTTTTATACAGGACTCAATGGATTAGGACATATGATTTTTGAGGATTATGAGACCAATCGTAAGAAAAGAATCCGTTAAAAAATTATTATTCATTAAAATATATTTCAAAGTTTATAAAATCAGATTTTAAATACAATGACTGAAAAGCCAAACATAAAAACATTAGGTTCATTAAGAACTTCAGGATATATTCCAAAAAATATAAAAGACGAATTAAGAGATAATTTAAAAACTAAAATTCGTAATAAAGAGTCTGTATTTGAAGGGATTTTCGGATATGAAAATACGGTTATCCCTCAATTGGAACATGCAATTCTAAGCCGGCATAACATCAATTTATTAGGATTGAGAGGACAGGCGAAAACAAGATTGGCCAGAATGATGACCTCTTTATTGGATGAATGGATTCCTTTTATTGAAGGGAGCGAGATTAATGATGAGCCCTTTAATCCGATTTCTCGTTATGCTAAAGAATTAATTGAAAAAGAAGGAGATCATACTCCAATAGACTGGCTTCACCGCGATGAAAGGTTTTTCGAGAAACTGGCAACTCCGGATGTTACGGTTGCCGACCTGATCGGTGATGTGGATCCTATTAAAGCTGCTAATCTTAAACTTTCTTATGCAGACGACCGTGTGATTCACTTTGGGATGATCCCACGTGCGAACCGTTGTATTTTTGTAATTAATGAATTGCCGGATCTTCAGGCGAGGATTCAGGTTTCTTTGTTTAATATTTTGCAGGAAGGTGATGTGCAGATTCGTGGATTTAAGGTGAGAATGCCTTTGGATATACAATTTGTCTTTACCGCGAACCCTGAAGATTATACCAACAGAGGAAGTATTGTGACTCCACTGAAGGATCGTATAGGATCACAGATTTTGACTCATTATCCTGAAAATATCAATATTGCAAGAGAAATCACCAATTATGAATCCAGTTTAGACAGCCGTCAGAAAAATGGAGTGTATGTTCCTTCTTTAGCAAAAGATCTTTTGGAGCAGATTGGTTTTGAAGCTCGTGAAAGTGAATATGTAGACTCCAAAAGTGGAGTAAGTGCCCGTATGAGTATTACAGCTTTCGAAAACTTATTGAGTACGGCGGAACGCAGATCTTTACTGACAGGTGACGAAGCTACTTCTGTAAGATTAAGCGATTTTGTGGGGGTAATTCCTGCTATTACAGGAAAGGTGGAATTGGTGTATGAAGGCGAACAGGAAGGTGCAGAAGCGGTAGCTCAATTACTAATTGATAACGCGATCAGAACTTTATTCACCTCTTATTTCCCGAAGGTGGAAAAACTGGAGAAAAAGAGCATTGATGGGCCGTTTAGCCAGATTACAGATTGGTTTTTAGAGGACGATGGCTTCTTGGAAATTACAGATGAATCTTCGGATGAAGCCTATGCAAAAGCTCTTAACAGAATTCATCCTCTTGACCAGATCATTGAAAAATATCAGCCGGAGACTCAACCGGAAGATATTTTATTCTTAAAGGAATTTATTCTTTGGGGATTGGCCGTTAACAAGAAACTGAATAAAGAAAGATTCAGAACTGGAGTTTTCTTTTCTTAAATTTTCAACACTTCAAGAGTACAAAACAAAAAAGATGTGGAAACGAATTCCCACATCTTTTTTATATTTTTAATCAAATGATGATCAGACCTGGATAACTCCTAGATTGAATTTCTCTGTAATAGGAGAGTGATTAGCCGCTTCTATTCCCATAGAAATCCATTTTCTGGTATCTGTTGGGTTGATGATAGCATCTGTCCATAATCTGGCAGCAGCATAGGTAGATTCAGTTTGTTTTTGATACTTTTTTGAAATAGTATCCAAAATCTCGTTGTGCTCTTCTTCAGAAATTTCTTTACCTTGCTTTTTAAGAGTAGACTCCTGAATCTGGGCCAATACTTTTGCAGCTTGTGCTCCACCCATTACAGCAAGGTCAGCCCAAGGCCATGCAACAATCAGTCTAGGGTCATACGCTTTTCCACACATTGCATAATTTCCTGCTCCATAAGAGTTTCCTGTAATAATGGTGAATTTAGGAACTACAGAATTAGAAACAGCATTGACCATTTTAGCACCATCTTTGATGATTCCGCCATGTTCAGATTTTGAACCTACCATAAAGCCGGTAACATCTTGTAGGAAGATTAAAGGGATTTTTCTTTGATTACAGTTGGCAATAAATCGGGTCGCTTTATCTGCAGAGTCGGAATAGATTACTCCTCCAAATTGCATTTCTCCTTTACCACTTTTTACTAATTTTCTCTGATTGGCTACTATTCCTACAGACCATCCATCTACTCTTGCAGTAGCACAAATGATACTTTTCCCATAGTCTGGTTTATATTCTTCATATTCTGAGTTATCCACAATACATTTGATGATTTCATAGGTATCATATTGTTCGGCTCTGGAAACCGGCATAATTCCGAAGATATTATCAGCACTTTCTTTGGGCGGGAAACTTTCTATTCTGTCGAAGCCTGCTTTTTCAGTACTTCCGATCGACTTCATAATGTTTTTGATTCTGTCTAAAGCATCTTTATCATCTTTAGCCTTATAATCGGTAACTCCTGAAATAGAACAGTGGGTAGTAGCTCCGCCCAATGTTTCGTTATCAATACTTTCTCCAATTGCAGCTTTTACAAGATAGCTTCCTGCCAGGAAAATGGAACCTGTTTTATCCACAATCATAGCTTCATCACTCATAATAGGAAGATAAGCTCCTCCAGCTACACAGCTTCCCATAACAGCAGAAATCTGAATAATTCCTGAAGCACTCATTTTAGCATTATTTCTAAATATTCTACCAAACATTTCTTTGTCTGGGAAAATTTCATCCTGCATAGGTAGGTACACTCCTGCGGAATCAACAAGATAAATGATTGGGAGTCTGTTTTCCATTGCTATTTCCTGTGCCCTCAGATTTTTCTTTCCTGTGATAGGAAACCAAGCGCCAGCTTTTACAGAAGCATCATTAGCTACAACAATACATTGTCTTCCGGATACATATCCCATTACTACTACAACTCCTCCGCTAGGACAGCCACCATGTTCTTCATACATTTCATAGCCTGCAAAAGCTCCAATTTCTATGGAATCAGAATCTTTATCAAGGAGATAGTCTATCCTTTCTCTTGCGGTCATTTTTCCTTCCTCACGAAGCTTTTGAAGCCTCTTTTCACCGCCTCCTTTTTTGATCTCGGCAAGCAAGCGATTTATCTCTGATAATTTTAATCTGTTCTGATCTTCTCGTTTGTTGAATTCGATGTCCATAGAATTTTCAATTTTTTACGCTTAAAGATACTATTTTTATGAGGAATGTGAATAAGAAGTAAAACAGATGTTTAATAGTTTGGTTACTAGTAAATTGTGAAATTTTTAACAAAAAAATATTTTTAAATAATCTATATTTTTTCTAACTTTACATAAGAGTAACAGAGGGTGATATCCTCTGAAAAATACTCAGTTCCTAGTTTATTTTTTTAATAGTTTATTATTTGAAGGCCCTGAAAGTTCAACCAATTTTCAGGGTTTTTTGTATTTAGATTAATAATATTTTCTATACTCTACGATAGTAAGGTCATTATTATTATCCTTAGTTTTTTTGTATTTTTTAGCTGGAATAAATCCTAATTTTTCAGGAATTTTTTTACTGGCTATATTTTCTTCATCTACAGGATATAGAATGTATTGAAATGTGAAATTATCTTCCAGAAATGTGATAAGAGCTGTTATAATTTCGGTTCCTAATCCTTTTCCTTGAGAGCTCTTTTTTAACCATAAGCCAAGTTCAATAGATTCTTCTGTTATATGATGAATACCACAACAGCCAATAAAATCCTTATTTGAATCCAGAGCTACCATCACCAGGTCTGTATTTTGTAATAAATTCTCTTTTGAAGTTTGTACAAAGTTCTCAATCTCTTTTTTGTCACCTTGAGGATTAAAAGGCATATATCTGGTGACTTCTTGTGTAAAATGTTCTAAAATATCATTTATATATAAATCATCAACAGGCTGTAAGGTTAGATGTTGTGTACTAATTTTAATATCAGGATGTAATATCATATGCTTAAAGAAATAGTATTGTGTCCATTGTTTTTGAAAAAGTGAACAGAATTGATCATGTATTAGGAGGAAAAATGATTAAAAACTTTATTTCTCATTTTTTTATTAAAGTAAATTTATATTTTTTATAAGATTTATAAAAGCCTATTTGTAAATTTGCCTGTTAAAATTTTAAAGAAGTAGGATATGCATAAATTAGCGCTTTTCAGATTGCACTTAATAGTATTTTTATGGGGATTCACTGCAATTTTAGGAAAACTGATTCATGCGAATGCTCAGATCCTTGTATTTTACAGAATGTTGTTTGCCGCAGTTTTTCTTTTTGCATTCATCAGGATCTATAAAAAAGAAAGTATCAAGGTCTCAAAAAAAATATTTTTCCAGCTGGCAGCCATTGGCTTTACGATGGCACTTCATTGGTACTGCTTTTTTTATTCCATTAAAGCTTCCAATGTTTCCATTGCGTTAAGCTGTCTATCATTATCTACACTCTTTGCCTCTATTTTGGAGCCTATTATCTTTAAAAGAAAGATTGATATTTCAGAGGTGTTGATGGGAGTTGTGATTGTAGCCTGTATTTTATTGATCTTTAAAACTGAATTTCAGTACAAGGAAGGGATTATATATGGTATTTTATGTGCTGTGTTTGGAACCATATTTTCGGTTTTTAATGGTAAAATGTTTGGAAAAACGAGCTCCGGGAACATTATATTTTACGAAATATTCTGTGGATGGTTTATTTTAATGTTATTTTATTTGTTCTCAGGCCAAATTTTTCAGATGAATGAAATAAACTACCGTGATATAGCGTTAATATGCTTATTAGCCAGTGTTTTCACTGCTTTTCCTATGTTGGAATCAGTGAATTTAATGAAATATATATCGCCTTTTACTCTAATTTTAACAGTTAATTTGGAACCGGTCTACGGAATTATACTAGCTTTTTTTATCTTTGGGGAATCAGAACATATGAGCCCTATATTTTATATTGCTTCAGGAGTTATGATACTGGCAATCATTGTAAATGGATTAATAAAAGCCAGAAAAACTAAAAACTTTAACTAGCATCAATTTTATATGATGAAAAAATATTTTTTACTTGCATTTTCACTGCTCTATGGGCTGTCTCAATCTCAGATTATCAGGAAATATTCCAATGAATTCTTAAATATCGGAGCAGGGGCCCGAGGACTGGCAATGGGAGGTGCGGTAATATCCAATCAGGATGACGTGTATTCTCCTATGTGGAACCCGGCAGGTTTAATGGGGGTTGAAAAAGACTGGCAGGGAGCTGCAATGCATGCCGAATATTTTGAATCAATTGCAAAATATGATTATCTGGCCTATGCCAGGGTAATGGAGGAAGGTGTTTTTGGTGTTTCAGTAGTAAGACTGGGAGTAGATAATATTTTGAACACTACCCAGATGATTGACTCAGAAGGGAATATTGATTATGATAAAATCACAAAATTCTCTCAATCTGATTATGCTGCTATACTTTCATACGCATTCCGCCCTGGAGGAAACCCAAACCTTGATGTTGGGGTGAATGCAAAAATTGTTTATAGAAATGTAGGTAAATTTGCGAATGGTTATGGTTTCGGATTTGATGTGGGTGCTATTTATAAAGGTGAAAACGGATGGAAATTTGGGGGAATGGTAAGAGATATTACAACTACCGTTAACTTTTGGAGCATTAACCAGAAAGAGTTATCCACAGTAGTGAATGGAGAAGAATTCAACCCGGCGCCAAAGGATAAAATGGAACTTACCATGCCTAAACTTAATGTAGGAGCAAGTAAGCTATTTGAAATCAACAGCAGTGTATATGTATTGCCGGAAGCAGGAATCAATGTTGATTTTGCGAAGACAGCATCTCTTATTTCAACGGATTTTGCAAGTATCAGTCCTTATGCAGGAGCTGAATTGGGTTATCAGAAAATGATTTTTGTGAGATTAGGGATCAACAGGTTCCAGTCTATTACAGATATAGAAGATTTAAAAAGAAAAGTTTCCTTCCAGCCAAGTGCGGGGATTGGAATAAGATATAGAGGACTTACCCTGGATTATGCGATTACAAATTCAGGAATTGGTGGTTCTAATTTCTATTCTAATTTCTTCTCTCTTAAACTGGATATGGGAGCATTCAGAAATGATTAAAATGAAGGTTATGAAAAAATTATCGATATTGGTGTTGGCAATTTGCTCAACGGCTGTTTTCGGACAGAAGGTTTCAGATTATAAATATGTATCTATTCCAGAGGAATTTACAACATTCAAAGGAGATAGTTATGGATTGGAAGCTGCTTTAGCAAAAGCATTAAAAGGCAAAAATTATGTGGTCTTACCTGCTAGTATAGATCAGTGGCCTTCAGAAGCAAAAGACAATTCATGCAATATTTTGAATGCTAATGTTCTGAATGTTAAAAGTCTATTGTCAAACAAATTAATGCTGGAATTTAGAGATTGTAATAATAAGGTGATTCTTGAATCTAAAGGAAGCTCCAATATTAAAGAATTTGAAGAAGGTCTGGCAGATGCTTTGAAGGTAGCTTTAATAAAGGTAAGTCCTTCTAGTCCTGTTGCTATGTTACCTGCTAAGAATCAAAACCAGCCTGCTGCAACTATTATTTCAAGTCCTGTTCAGACTTCTACGGCGGAAGCTGCTTCAATGTCTTCCATCGCACCTGCAGCGGGTAATTATTCGAATGGAAATGTGACAGTACAAAAGATACAGATTGATGCGAATCAGTTTATCCTGGCGAAATCAGGAAGTTCTGTACCTTTTGCAATCTTTAAAACCACTTCGAAAAAAGATGTGTTTATCGTAAAGCTTGAGAATGGCAATACAACCATAGGCTATTTTGAAAATGGCAACATTGTAATTGATATTCCACAGGCGGATGGAAGATATTCTAAAGAGACCTTTACTGGAAAATAATGAAATTCATTGAAAATAAAACTTAAATAAGCTCTTGAAAAAGAGCTTATTTTTTGTAATAATATGTTGATGTGTTTTTTCTATACTTATAGTAAATTTTTCCTGGTATGGAACTCTGTCGAATTGTAACATCTAAGAATTATTTTGAAAAGTAAAAGGTTAGGAAAGTAAATGATATTATATTATCATTTGTGAAATGAGCGTTTTTTCATGGTATTATTGTTTTTATTTAACAATACTAATTTATGAAAAAAATATATATAATAATATTATTTTTATAATAATTTAAATGTATTTGGTTTTTGGTAACTTTCTTAGTGGGTTTTGATTCTTTTTGTAGTGTTGTCTCTTTTTGGGGAAATAATTGTGTAGTTGCAATTTTATAAAAAAAAGTTCAATTGTTTGTGAAAAATAAATCGATGGAGTAAACATCACTACCCATTACTATTGAAAAATTCCCAAATGACTTTCGCTTTACTTTTACCCAGAATCTCTTCCAGAGTTTCTTGATTAGATTCTTTGATCCTTTTTACAGACTTAAGTTTGGAAAGGAGCAGTTCGATCGTTTTTTCTCCCACACCAGGAATTTCTTCCAATTCTGATTTAATGGTAGAATTTTTTCTTCTCGTTCTGTGATGTTTTACTCCAAATCGGTGAGCTTCATCCCTTACCCTTTGCAGAATTTTTAAAGTTTCAGACTTTTTATCGAGATATAATGGAATAGGATCTTCCGGGAAGAAAATCTCTTCAAGTCTTTTTGCAATTCCTACGATGGTAATTTTCCCATATAATCCCAGTAGTCTAAGACTTTTGACAGCAGAAGATAATTGTCCTTTTCCACCATCAATAAGAATAAGCTGTGGAAGACTTTCCCCCTCATCAATCATTCTTTTATATCGACGATAGATGACTTCCTCCATCGTTGCAAAGTCATTGGGACCTTCCACGGTTTTAGGATGGAAAATTCTATAGTCTGCCTTACTGGGTTTTCCATCTTTAAAAACTACGCAGGCAGAAACTGGGTTAGTTCCCTGGATATTCGAGTTGTCAAATCCTTCAATATGGCGTGGCTCAACAGGCATTCTGAGAAGTTTCTGCATTTCAGCCATGATCCTGTTGGTGTGTCTTTCCGGGTCAACAATCTGAACCTGCTTTAATTTTTCCAAACGATATTCCTTTGCATTCTTTTCCGAAAGCTCTACGATCCTCTTTTTATCCCCAACTTTAGGAACAATAAGTTTTACATTTGGAATTTCTACAGATAAATGGAAAGGAAGCAATACTTCTTTTGAATCCGAACCAAATTTCTGCCGGATCTCAATTAAAGCCTCTTCCATAATATCTTCATCAGTCTCTTCCAGAATTTTTTTGATTTCGGTGGTAAAGCTCTGTATGATATTTCCGTTTCTTATTTTAAAGAAGTTGACATAGGCAGCTGTCTCATCACTGGTCATACCAAAGACATCCACATCATCAATATTGGGATTGACTACAGTATTTTTAGCCTGATAATCTTCCAAAATATCTAGTCTCTCCTTAATAATCTGTGCTTCTTCAAACTGAAGGTTAGAGGCGTGTTTCATCATTTGATTCACAAGGTACTCCTTTGCTTTACGGAAATCTCCTTTAATAATACCACGGATGGCATCTATCTTTTCGTCATAATCTTCTTTGCTCTCAAGATCTTCACAAGGTCCTTCACAATTTTTAATATGATATTCCAGACAGACTTTATACTTTCCATCTGCAATTTTAGCAGGCGAAAGATTTAGATTACAGGTTCTGAGTTTATAAATATGTTTGATGGTATCCAGCAATATCTTGGCAGGCCTTACTTTTGCATACGGACCATAATATTCCGAACCATCTTTAATGACATTTCTGGTTAAGAAAATTCTTGGAAAATCCTCATTTTTAATACAGATCCAAGGATAGGTTTTGTCATCCTTCAGCATGACATTGTAAAATGGTTGATACTCCTTAATCAGATTGTTTTCCAACAAAAGAGCGTCATATTCGCTATTTACAATTGTAGTTTCCAGACGTTGGATCTTACTGACCATAATTTTGATCCTGTATCCTAAAAGGTTTTTATTGAAGTAGGAGAGAACCCTTTTCTTTAAATTCTTAGCTTTTCCAACATACAGAAGTTGTTCGTTCTTATCATAATAACGATAAACACCAGGTTCGGAAGGTAAAGTTTTGAGTTGTAATTCTAAAGAAGGATTCATAAAACAAAATTAAGGAAACTTTCCCTATTTAAAAAAATAAAAACCTGCAGATGATTCTACAGGTTTTGATATTGTGATGATGTATTTTATCCGTGGTTCATATCAGTATATTGATATACCAAAAAGCTAAAATAATCCCATTCTACAGAATTTTTTGGATACTTTTTCATGAATTCAGCGTTATCTCCAAATAAAAAGTCATAATTATCTTCAAAATCATCTTTGTGGAGCCACATTACCTTATTTCCTTTCTTTACATAATAGGACTTGATAACACCTCCGCCAAATGCGGGAGCACCTGCAAAACCAGTGCTCACTGTTTCTGAAGCAAATGGATCATGATAAACGGAAATAAGCTCATTAAATTCAGGATTGATGACCTGCATTAAAAAAGCTTTAGGTTCTTTCTTATTTTTTAAAGAAACAATTTGGTTTTCATATAAGACAGCGTCATCAGTTACAGATCTACTATATTTTTTAGTGCTGTAATTTCTCATGTTTGAAATAAATTTCGAAGCTTTCATAGATTTTTCAAGCTCTGTAGGATATAAGTACATTTCAGCAATTTCAGCCGCTGTAAATTTTACAGGCTTTTTGGTGTCAACATCTTCAATAGTAATAGAAAGAATCTGTCCTCTTTGCTTTTCCCATGATTTGCTATATCCTTGATGTTCAGTGTTGTCTTTTAAAATAATAGTGGAAACTTTTTTATCTGTTGCAGTATTGAAACCTTCGTTAAAGAGATAACGGTTCATTTCTTTTCTTTCTTCCTTGGTATATTTCACTTTTTGAGCAAAAGTGGCTGTACTTGCAACACATAATGCCAGCAGTAAAGTTTTCAGTCTCATGTTTATAGTTTTTAATTTTTCGGTGATAAAAATAGCAAATTAATTTACTTCCTTAGAAAAAAGATAGAACAGTAAAATTTAGTTTCTCCAATTATTGTTAAATGCGTAATTTTAAGAAAATTTTTTAGAAATGATATACGGAGTAGATGTTTTTACTTTCCATGATGTTCTGGAAATATGTAAAAAACCTAATAAAGCCAAGCTGAATAAAGCAGCAAAAGACCAAATTTTAAAATCTCAGAAAAACGTACAGCAAATTGTAGAATCCGACAGATGTGTATATGGAATCAACACTGGGTTCGGGCCACTGTGCGATACTAAAATATCAGCTGATGAAACCGCTCAATTACAGTATAACCTGATTATTTCTCATGCAGTAGGAGTAGGGAAACCTATTGAAAAAGAACTTTCCAAAATCATGATGATTGCTAAAGTTCATGCGTTGTCAAAAGGATTTTCCGGAGTTTCTCTTGATGTTATTGAGAGAATGATCCTTATGCTTGAAAAGGATATTATTCCTGTGGTTCCTGAGCAAGGATCTGTAGGGGCGTCAGGAGATTTGGCTCCTTTAGCACATCTGGTATTACCTTTATTAGGTCTTGGACAGGTTTGGGAAGGAGATAAAGTCTCTGATACCATGGAAGTATTGGAAAAGTATAATCTTGATCCATTGGTTCTTGGACCAAAAGAAGGATTAGGATTAATTAACGGAACTCAGTTTATCCTGGCACATGCAATCAAAGGGCTGGAGAAATTTGAATACCTTTTAGATCTTGCTGATCTCACGGCTGCCATGAGTATTGAGGCTTATAGAGGTTCAGCAAGCCCGTTCAAAAAAGAACTTCATGACATCAGACCATTTGAAGGAAGTAAAAAAGTAGCTGCGAGAATGCTTAAGTTCCTGAAAGGTTCAGAAAATATGAAAGCTCACGAAGACTGTGAGAGAGTACAGGATCCTTATTCCATGAGATGTGTGCCTCAGGTTCATGGAGCGAGCAGAAATGCTTTTGAGCACCTTAAGAGTATGGCAGAAACAGAATTAAACTCTGTAACAGATAACCCAATTGTATTAAGTGCAGAAGAATCTATCTCAGGAGGAAATTTCCACGGACAGTTAATGGCCCTACCATTGGATTACGCAACCCTTGCTGCTGCTGAATTAGGGAATATTTCAGACAGAAGGAGCTATTTATTATTAGAGGGTAAGTATGGGCTTCCAAGATTATTAACGGAAAGCTCAGGACTGAATTCAGGATTTATGATCCCTCAATATACTTCTGCAGCATTAGTTACAGAAAATAAAACGTTATGTTTCCCTGCATCTGCAGACTCTATTCCTACAAGTTTAGGACAGGAAGACCACGTTTCTATGGGAAGTATTTCTGGAAGAAAATTCAATCAGGTTCTAGGAAATCTGGTTAATATCTTATCTGTTGAGCTAATGTTTGCAGCTCAGGGATTAGAATTCAGAAGACCATCAAAATGTTCCAAAATCATCGAAGAAAACTTTACAATTCTACGTTCCAAAGTGGCAAAGCTTGAAGACGATCGACTGATCGGTCAGGATATGCTAGCGATTGCAGAGCTTATCAAAGAAAAAAAGTTTGTTGTAAACTAATCAAATAAAATTGAAAGGCTCCCAATGGGAGCTTTTTTGTTTTTAAAATCTATTAAAATATGATCATACATAGAACCGATTCCAGCTCTTTAGATTTTCAAACCTTGGTAAAGCATCTCGACTCTACGCTTGCAGAGCATAACGGAGCAGATGATGCCTTTTTTGCCCAATTTAATACCATTGATAAGATTAAAAATTGTATTATGGTTTATATTGATGAAGTTCCTGCAGCATGTGGTGCCTTCAAAGAACTTTCTGAAGATACGGTGGAGATTAAAAGAATGTTTACTAATCCTGAGTTCAGAAAAAGAGGATTAGGCTCTTCCGTTGTAAAGGAATTAGAAACCTGGGCTAAAGATTTAGGGTATAAAAAAGCAGTGCTTGAAACTTCCAAGGATCTAACAAATGCTATTTCCGTATATGAAAAAAGCGGTTTCCAAAGAATACCCAATTACGGACAATACATTGGTATTGACAACAGTGTTTGTTTTGAAAAAGAATTGAAATAGGAAAATATAATGCCAATCGAAGGTGTCGCAATTTCCCTCCAGAGAAGGGTAGTTAGTGTTGTAATTATATCATATTCATTAAAGTGCAATTATTTAAATGGTTTGAATAATTATCTTTAAAATTAATATTCATATAATGCTAAATTCATTTTTTTTAAACTTTTAATTCTCTTGAAAGTGTTATATTGTGGCTCCAACCAAAATTATAACATATGAAAAAAAATGTATTTTTCCTGGCATTATTTTTTGCCTTAAACTCCTGTACTCAGGAAGAACTTCGCAATGAGAACCCGAATGTTGAAATGTCTCAGAAAACGCCGTTAACGGAAAAACAGATCAATGAAAGGATCAATCAGGCTATAAAAACTGAAGGAACTTTCAATTGGAAGAATGAATCTGATCACTTCCTTTGGAGCGCTGTTTTCCGTGGTAACAGAATGGTATCTATTGGATTTGGTTCGTCCAAAGATGATTTTGACAGAAGTAAATCTCCGGATCATAAAAATATGGAGGAAGAGATTTTAAATAGTATTGCAAAATCTGAGGGAAAAGGATCTGCAAGGTTCCTTTTGAACTCTGACAAGTATCTTAACCAAATGGATGTCACCATCGAAAAAGAAGAAACGATAACAGCTCTTCGTCAGATGAAAAACATCAGATATGTAGAACCCGCAGACTATCACTATTTTGAAAACGAAGCGAAGTATAACACTACTGCAAAATCTTCCGGCAGTGGATCTTCAGGATGCGGCTTTTCGACAGCAACTCTAAGTGCTGTAGATTATACTTCTACAACACCAAGTGCAAAAATTCCATGGGCATTTGCCAAACATAATATTCCAGATGCCTGGAACTACAGTACAGGAGCAGGAGTAACCATTGGTCTTATTGATACAGGAGTTTCTCCAGACCAGTCTTTATTGGGATCCAGCTTTAATAATGGAGCATCTTCAGGAAGAACGATCAGTAAATTCGGGGTGTACAATTCCGATGGTTCAGCGGATCAGTGTGGTCACGGAACCAAAATGGCTTCTGTAATGACTGCTCCCCGAAACAATGCAGGTCTTCCGGTGGGAGTAGCCTATAATGCAAATCTTATTGCTTACCGTGCTGCCGAAAATGTTGTATTGGAAACATCCAGTGAGCAAAACGGAGTGAAAACGGCATTTACAGACCTTGGAAACAATACCAATGTAAAGATCATCTCTATGTCTATGGGACATATTTTTTCAGTAGGAAAAATTGAAGATGGAGTGAAATATGCTTATGCCAGAGGAAAACTGATTTTCTGCGCAGGAGGAACATCTACCAGCTTTACCAATTTTGTTGGGGTTATTTTCCCTGCTTCAATGTCGGAAACTCAGGCAATAACAGGTGTGAAAGAAGGAACTTCTAACCAAAAATGTGATGTTTGCCACTCCGGAAGCCAGATCGATTTTACCTTCCAGATGGAAAGAGCATCAGGAAATACAGTGCCGGTTCTGAGTTATTACAACGGACAGGCTGATTATGTAGGCGGATCTTCTGTAGCAACAGCCGCTACGGCAGGAATTGCAGCTTTGGTTTGGGCTAAAAATCCATCATGGACAAGAGATCAGGTACTTAATAAAATGAGACAGTCGGCAACCTATTACCCAACTGTTAATTCAAGCTATGGCTATGGAAACATCAATGTTTTAAAAGCTGTACAATAAGATCTTTAGAAAGGAAGCAGGAAAACAAAATTCCTGCTTCTTTATGTATATTTAATCTCCCAATTGATAATCCAAAGGAAGCATTTTTTCAATTTTATTTCTCGAAAATTCACCTTGGGTAACAAGCTGATCAGGGGTGGTAATATTTCCATCTTTTGAAACTTCAAAAGATTCCCCTTCATCAGAATAGAGATAAGTAGTGAGATTTCTACTATATTTTCCCTTGATAAACTGATTTTTCTTAATATCTTCATAAGATATTTTGGTATAATTAACCTGAAGAATATCTTTAAAACCAAAGATAACCTGTTCATTTGTTCTTTTCACATAATCAGAATCAGGGATCAAGGTTTTTGTGATGGCAAGTGTATAAGATTGTTGACTGTTCTTTCTACGGGAAATATCTTTGATGTCTTCGGGAATGTTGATAGCTTCTGACAATTTTAATTGGGTCATAAAATCCTTTAATGTATTCAGTTCCTCCTCTGTTGGGTAGTTTGAATTGGGAACTTTCACAACCTGATTGACAACAAATCCGTTTTCAGAAACTTTATTATTATAAATACTCCTGAAAAAATGAAGCGAACTTCCTTCATAAGCATTCATTCTGTTGATTCTTACCCGATCTGTATTTTTGGTTTCCTTAAAGAAACTGGTTCCTGTATAATTGGTAATATTGGTAGTAAAGTCCGTTGAATAATCAATCAGATTGTATTCAATTTCATATCCCAGATTTTTATTTTCAATGAGTAAAGTTTTAGGAGCTTTTACTCTAAGCAGTTTCTTCTTCTTGTCGTAAGAAAATTTAAGTGTCTTTTGATTCTTGATTCTCACATTTTCGAGATCATCTCCAATAAAACTACGGAGAAAAGCATGGATATAATTCGTGTAAGCTTCGGAAGTATAAGGAATGAGTACTATTTCTTCAATAGCATTCGTTTTTGTTAAGACAACTTTCAGGTTTTTGTTGATAACTTGAGAAACTTCAGTGCTAAATGTTTCATAATCCTCTTTCTGAAAAATAATATTGCCGCTGGTTTGTGGAGAAAGGGAAAGCATAAAAGTTCCATCTTCTTTGGAGACAGTTCCTGTTTTTGTTCCATCAATATAGATGTTTACATTGTTTAATCGATGTTCCTTATCGTCTACCACAGTCCCTTTAATGATCTGTGCAAAAGAAACAGAATAAACGAATAAAAAAAATAGTAATATCGTTTTCATGGTTAACAATATTACTAAAGTTTTAGTGATAAAAAAAGATCTGATGGAGAATTGTTTATCCAATTCTTACACTGGTCATGCTTAATGAGCCGCCAATCAGTTCATCATTAAATAATGCCAGTTCTTCAGTTTGATCTTTCAAACCTAGCGTGTAAATCAGCGGGAGATAATGGTCTGGGGTAGGAACTGCATATTGTAAAGATGTTCCCTGTTTATGATAATCAATAATATTCTGAAAATTGCCATCCAAGAGCCAATTATTGGTTTTTTCTCTGGCTTCTATCGCCCAATCCCAGCCAGCACCTACGGTATTGATATTTTTCCAGTCGATCATACGTAGGTTATGAACAATATTTCCGCTTCCTATAATCAGAATTCCTTTCTCACGAAGTTTATTCAGTCTTTTGGCAAGGTCATAATGATATTGTGGAGGTTTCGTATAATCAATGCTTAATTGAATAACGGGAATATCTGCATCAGGATACAAATGCCTGATGACAGACCACGCACCATGGTCCAATCCCCAGTTATGATCTTCCTCTACTTCTACCGGAAGTAAAAGCTCAGCAGTTTCCCTGGCAAGTTCGGGACTGCCAGGAGCGGGATATTGTACTTCAAACAGTTCTTTAGGAAATCCATAAAAATCGTGGATTGTTTTGGGCATTTCCATAGCAGTAACCAAAGTTCCCTGCGTATACCAATGCGCAGAAATACATAGAATTGCATTAGGCCGTGGAATTTCACTTGCTATTTTTCGGAATCCCTGTACAAATTGATTTTCTTCAATAGCATTCATCGGCGAACCATGCCCAAGGAATAAAACCGGCATTCGCTGTGTGCTATTGAAATTTTCACTTATATTTTGAAGATCGTTGAGGTTCATAATGCTTGCATATTGATAAAAAATAAAAGGTTCAAGGTTTTTTAGTAAAATCCCTGAACCTTTTAAAAAGTATGTTATAAATTAAGCTTGTTTTACAAACTGTAATTCACCAGCGATTTTTACATCATCACTTACCATTACACCGCCTGCTTCAAGAGCTGCGTTCCAGTTCAATCCGAAATCTTTTCTGCTGATTTTCCCTTCAAAAGAGAAACCTGCTTTGGTATTTCCCCATGGGTCAACATTAATTCCACCGAAGTCTACATCTAATGTTACAGGTTTTGTGATCCCATTGATGGTAAGATTTCCAACTACTTCATTGTTCAGATTTTGAGATTCAAAAGTAATTGTTGGGTGATTTTCAGCATTGAAGAATTCAGCAGACTTTAAATGATTATCTCTGTCCGTATTATTAGTAAATACAGAATCAGTCTGAATCGTAGCTGTAGTTTTAGCGTTTGCAAAGAATTCATCTTCAGATTCAATTTCAGCGTTGAAAGTTCTGAAGCTTCCTTTTACGTTAGAAATCATCATGTGTTTTACTTTGAAAGTGATTTCACTATGCGTAGGGTCTAAGATCCATTTTGTTGCCATTGTATTTTGTATTTTTTGTTATGATTAATGATGCAAATTTAGGATAGGGAGCATATACAAGTCATTGATATAGGATAAGAAATGAAATGATCTGCATTGGATGATGAATTATCTTATTATAGTAAGTGTTAATGTTCAATATTCTCAATCATCCTATGCCTTAAAAAAACATACCCTCTTAAACAGAATTTGCGCCTTTACGTTTCCCAGAATAAGCCTATAAAATTCTACTATTAAGGTAAGAAATATTTCCTATAGATGGATTAATTCTATTTTATGAATGTTTTATTTTAACATTTCTTAACGGATGGTTTTTATTTCTTATTTTTGATGGATTCAATTTTATACGATGAAATTACATAAATATTCTTTATTGATGCTTGTTTTGGGGAGTTCAGTATTTGCCCAGACACAGAAGTTTACGATGGCGGAGGCTGTAAATGGGATGAGAACAAACCTGGCAGTGAAAAATATTTCACAGTTTTCATGGTCTGCAGATGGGAAATCTTATATCCAATCCGTAAAAGGAGGATACCTGGCTACAGATTTAAAAACAAACAAACAGGATACGCTGATATCTTTATCACAGTTGAACAGACAGTTTATAGATGATAAACTGAGCATTGTCCCATCTATTAAGTTTATGGGAATATCCAACGGATATTTCAATGCAAACGGGAAAATGTTTTGGATTGAAAAATCAGGAAACGACTGGAAGATAAAGAATTCAGCAAAGATCGATCTTGACGCTGCCAATGTGAAAATGTTTGGAGATGGGCAGACGTTTGCCTTTACCGCAAAGAATAATTTATTTGTTAATAAAAATGGAAAAACCATTGCCGTAACCAATGAAGCCAATGAAAATATCATCAGTGGCCAGGCTGTTCACAGAAATGAATTCGGAATTGATACCGGAATTTTTCCAGCTCCGAACTCAGAAAGCGTAGCATTCTACAAAATGGATCAGTCCATGGTTGCAGACTATCCGATTATTGACTGGTCGGTAACTCCAGCTGTAAATCATAATATCAAATACCCAATGGCGGGACAAACTTCCCACCAGGTAACATTAGGTGTTTTCAATATCAAGACACAGGCAACAACTTTTCTGAAAGTAGAGGGTGAAAAAGATCAGTATCTGACAGCTGTTACCTGGAGCCCTGATTCAAAATATATTTTTGTGGCAGTATTGAACAGAGGGCAGAATCATATGAAGATGAATCAATATGATGCGGCTACGGGAACATTGGTAAAAACTTTATTTGAAGAAACAGACAGCAAATATGTGGAGCCACAGCGTCCGCTTACTTTCTTCCCGAATTCAAATACGGATTTCATCTGGCAAAGTCAGAGAACAGGATACAATCACTTATTTCATTATAGTTTAGAAAAAGGATTGGTCGCTCAGATCACAAAAGGTGACTGGCTGGTAACTGAGATCTTAGGATTCAATGAAAAGAAAAAAGAAATTTTCTTTACTTCTACAAAAGAAACTCCTTTAGAAAGACACTTATATAAGATTAATTGGGCCAACTTCAAGATGGAAAGACTGGATGCTGCCGAAGGGATGCACTCCGGAGTTCTCAGCAGTGACGGAAACTACCTGTATGATACTTATAGCAATTCAAATACTCCAAGAGTAGGAAACATCATCAATACATCCACTTTAAAATCTACCAATATTCTTACTTCTGAAAATCCATTAAAGAATTATCAGAGACCAGAGATTAAAAACGTAGAATTAAAAGCTGATGACGGAACTCCTTTATATGGAAAGATCATCCTGCCAACGAATTTTGATCCGAATAAGAAATATCCAACTATTGTTTATTTATATAATGGACCACACCTACAATTGATTACAAACAGTTTCCCGTCTTCCGGAAATCTTTGGTATGAATATATGGCTCAGAACGGATATATTATCTTCACGATGGATGGAAGAGGTTCTGCCAACCGTGGAATGAAGTTTGAGCAGGCTGTTTTCAGAAATCTGGGAACAACAGAGATGAACGACCAGATGAAAGGTGTAGATTATCTGAAGTCACTTCCTTATGTAGACGGAGATAAAATGGGTATTCACGGATGGAGCTTCGGTGGATTCATGACAACAAGTTTCATGCTTCGCAAACCGGACGTATTCAAAGTAGGAGTAGCAGGAGGACCGGTAATCGACTGGAATATGTACGAAATCATGTATGGTGAGAGATATATGGACACGCCTCAGGAAAATCCGCAAGGATATGCTACGGCTAATCTTCTGGATAAAGTTCAGAATCTGAAAGGAAAGCTATTGATGATCCACGGAGCACAGGATGATGTCGTGGTATGGCAGCATTCTATCAAATTCATTAAATCAGCAGTTGATAATGGAGTTCAATTAGATTACTTTGCTTATCCGGGACACCCGCATAACGTGATCGGAAAAGACAGAGTTCACCTGATGCAGAAAATCACAGATTATTTTGATCTGTACCTGAAAAAATAATATCAAAATCCAGCCGTTCCGGTTGGGTTTTTTTGTTACTTTTCGTTGGAAATTACAAGGCCACAAAGAATATTTAATATAATATGTTTTTAAGGCGTAAGGATTTTATCTTCGATAAAATTGTATACTGCTAAATGATAGCCAAGAATCCAAGGATTTTTTATGAGTGCAAAAACCTATGTGTCCTTTAGTTTGTAAAAAGAAATTAAGTTTACAAAATAAAAGCATTCACAAGAAACAGGGTGAACCATTATGTGTCCAAGGATTCGAGGCCTATACATAGATTATGAACCCTGTTTCTTTGAGAATAAGGTCATTATAGAAATTTAGGCTTTGGACCTATTATCAAGGGCTTAGACACGATTCTCAATGTGAATGATAACCTCAAAAAAGTTATGAGACAAAAGTACGTTATCGGCATTGATATTTCCAAATCAAAATTAGATTGTGCTATAATGGATTCTGAGTATAAGATCCAATGTGAGCAGATCATTCCCAACACAGAGAAAGGAATATCTTCATTTTTGAAAGGTATTTTAAAGCTTCTGAAAATAACCAAAGAAGACCTTTTGATTTGCTGTGAAAATACTGGAATTTATAACCGACCATTAGAGAAGTTTTGTTCAAAATCAGAGTATCTGCTTTGGGTGGAACATCCGGTAAAAATCAAAAAGGCGGCCAGTGATTTAAGAGGAAAAGATGATCGAAAAGATGCCAGAAGAATTGCAGAATACGCTGTTCGCTATCACGATAAAATAATGCCTTATGAGGAACCAGAGGAAGTTATACAACGAATGAACGTGCTGGCTAAATCCCGTGATACTTTACTATTGCAAAAAACGGCTTTGGAAAATCAATTAAGGGAAGCCAAAAGTCACGATGTGTATGTGTTTAAGCTATTGACCCAA